>CAZGKH010000351.1:0-4817 GCA_964525665.1 uncultured Anaerolineae bacterium
TCGGGCAGGTGGTGGAGGAGCATCCTGGCACGGTGGTTTTGCGCAGCCGGGTGGGGGGCAAGCGAGTGGTGGACATGCTCAGCGGGGAGCAACTGCCGCGCATCTGCTGACGCCGCTGGACGTTGATGTGTCAAATCCAGATCAGACTGGCGGTGCCGGCACATCCTCGATGACTGTTGTGCCTTCTCCTGGCTCTGATTGGATCAGCGGTGTCCCGCCCAAAAGCCGTGCCCTCTCGTGCATACCAATGAGTCCCAGCTTGCCAGTGGCCGCTAGGTCGCCTGTCCTATTTGGCAACTCAAATCCCTGGCCATTATCGTCCACGGCTATCCTGGTTCTCCCCTAGCCGCGAACCGTTACCTGCCTTGGGCAAGATTACTGAGCCATCCTTGTGAAACAGGATGGCTTTTCTGTTCTTAGGTCTAATGCCCCTCAGACGAAAGATGCCCAGCACTATTTGGGCGTCTTTTTCTTTTGAATTTTAAGGTTCCAGCCCTTAACAAAATGTCCAAAAGGTGGTATAATCTATATATGTGAAAAGTCAGTATAGGCACAAGACACTATTTCAGGAGGTGAGAGATGCCACGCGGTCGTCGTCGTAGGCGGATGGGTAGGAAGGGTGGTGGGCCTTGCCCCACACGGATATATCGTTTCGTGGAGCCGTGTTTGCTCCTGTTGCTCCATCGCGGCTCCTCGCATGGCTATAGCCTGCAAGATAGGCTGAAAGAGTTCGGCTTTGCGGAGGCCCCCATTGATCCCAGCATGGTCTATCGCGCCCTGCGGGAGATGGAAGCCCAGGGGCTTGTGACCTCAGCCTGGGACACCGCGGGCTCAGGCCCGCCGCGACGGGTTTATCAACTGACCCCCCAGGGCGACCAATACCTGGCCCAATGGGTGGCTGACCTGCGGGAGACGGACCGAGTGCTGCACAGCTTCTTTGCTGCTTATGACGGGCACATGCGGGAGGGTGAGGGTGAGCATCATTGATGATCTGATCGCCTCTCTGAGGGGCGACGCGCCAGTGCGCGAAGTGCGGGTCTGCGCCTTCTGGACGGCGGTGGTGCTCGACGATGGACGCTGTGGGCTGGCCTCCACGCTGCGGCCTGAGGAGCCCGGGTGTGCCGGCCTCACTCCTACGGTGCGGCGGGCGGGGCACCTATTGGAGTGCAGCGTACTGGAGCTGGCCGCATAC
This sequence comes from uncultured Anaerolineae bacterium, assembly GCA_964525665.1. Lineage (GTDB taxonomy): Bacteria > Chloroflexota > Anaerolineae > VGOG01 > VGOG01 > CAYMKL01. Next base: position 1,193 of record CAZGKH010000351.1, read on the forward strand.
GCCAACTCCGAGCGGCCCCTGGAGGCCTCCATCGGGCTGGCGGCCATAAACTCCCTCTTGGAGATTGACGAGAGTCGCTGCGTGGAGCTGAACGCGGAGGAGGTCATCCTGAAAAGGGGAGCGGGCAGGAAAGTGGTCATCGTGGGGCACTTCCCCTTTATTCCCAGGGTTAGGGAGGCAGCCGAGAAGCTCTGGGTGCTGGAAAAGAGGCCAGCAGAGGGAGACCTGCCCGCGGAGATGGCCGCAGAGGTGCTCCCCCAGGCCGACGTGGTGGCCATCACCGGCACCTCGCTCATCAACCGCACTTTTGAGGGATTGGTGAGGTTGTGCCGCCCCGACGCTTTGGTCATCGTCCTGGGCCCCACGGTGCCCCTCTCGCCCCTGCTCTTCGACTACGGCGTGGACGTGGTTTCGGGCACTAAAGTGGTGGACGCGGAGGCGGTGCTTCGCTACATCGGCCAGGGGGCGACTTTCAAGCAGGTCAAGGGAGCGCGACTACTAACAATGACGGCGGAAGCCGCCAGGGAGCAAACAATATGATCACTGTGGAGCAAGCGCGGGAGGCCTTGGCAGGGGTGATGGACCCCGAGCTGGGCCACAATTTGGTGGAGCTGGGCATGATCAGGAACCTGCGGGTAGACGAAGGGCAGGTGAGCTTCGACCTCGCCTTGACTACCCTGGCCTGTCCCCTCAAGGACAAAATCGTGGCCGAAGCCAGGGCTACTGTCCTGGCTCTGGACGGTGTGGAGGCCGTGACGGTGAATCTCACGGAGATGACCGCCGAGGAGAGGGAGTACGTCTTCGGTGGCCAGGAGAAGCAGGGATTAGCCGAGCGGTTCAACCACATTGAGCACGTCGTCGCTGTGGTGAGCGGGAAGGGTGGTGTGGGCAAGTCGCTGGTGGCGGGGCTGCTGGCTGCGGCCCTCAGGCGAGAGGGGCACCGGGTGGGCGTCCTCGATGCCGACATCACCGGCCCCAGCATCCCCAAGATGTTTCTCCCCACGCAGAGGCATCCGAGCAGTAGCCCCCTGGGCTTGCTGCCGGTGGAGAGCGAAACGGGCATCAAGATCATGTCCATCAACCTGCTTCTCCCCCAGGAGGACAAGGCGGTCATCTGGCGGGGGCCGCTCATCAGCACGGCCATCAAGCAGTTCTGGGGCGACGTCGTCTGGGGCAACCTGGATTACCTCATCGTTGACCTGCCCCCTGGCACGGCCGACGCCTCGCTGACGGTGATGCAGTCCATCCCTTTGAGCGGGGTGGTGTTGGTCACTTCACCGCAGGGCCTGGCGGCCATGGTGGTCAGGAAGGCGGCCCGCATGGCCCGGGCGATGGGGGTGCCCATTCTGGGAGTTGTAGAGAACATGAGCTACGTCGTCTGTCCCGACACGGGCAGGTGGTTGGAGGTCTTCGGGCCCAGCAAGGCCGAGGGGATGGCGACTCAACTGGGGGTGCCTTTCCTGGGGCGATTGCCCATTGATCCCCAGATCGCCCAGCTCTGCGACGAGGGGCGGATCGAGGAGTATCAGTCCGATGCCTTCGCCGCCATCGCTGAGCGGGTGTCGGAGACCGCTTCTAAGCCGAGTCGTCCGCGGTTCTTCCAACCCTAGCCAGATGGGGAGTGGCGATGCAATTGCTGTGGATCATGGTTTTCAGCATCCTGGGCAGTGTGGGGGCCCTCACTGGGGCAGCTCTGTTCTTGCTGTTTCCGCAGGGGGTGCGGCGCTTCCTCATTCCTTGCCTGGTCAGTTACGCCAGCGGCACCCTGCTGGGAGCCGCCTTTCTGGGGTTGATCCCCCACGCTTTGGATCACGCCGAGGCTCATTTGGTGCTGGGAACCGTGCTCATCGGAATGGTCATCTTCTTCGTCCTGGAAAAGCTGGTGCTGTGGCGTCACTGCCACGACGGGGAGTGTGAGGTGCACAGTGCAGCAGGACCCCTCATCCTGATGGGGGATGCCTTTCACAACTTCACCGACGGGGTGGTCATCGCTGGCGCCTTTCTGAGCTCCTTCCCGCTGGGCGTGGCTACGGCTCTGGCTGTCATCGTCCACGAGGCCCCTCAGGAGGTGGGCGACTTTGCCATTCTCCTGGATAGCGGCTATCCTCAGTGGAAGGCCTACCTTTACAACGCACTATCGAGCCTGAGCACCCTGCTGGGGGCCATCCTCGCCTACTTCTTCCTGAGCCAGGTGCAGACGGCTATCTCCTACATCCTGGCACTGTCGGCGGCCAGCTTCATCTACATTGCCACGGCAGACCTGATCCCCAGCTTGCATCGCCAGTTCGGCCTGGGTCCCAGTGTGCGGCAGCTCCTTTTGATGCTGGCCGGAATCGGGACCATTGTACTGTTCCATTTTCATGGTTAGAAGAATGTCAAAGGCAAAGAAAACAGAGGAGGTGAGAGCGATGTTCCAACGATTCCTTGGTCGAATGAGAGGGCGCGGCCTGGGACGCGGCGGGGGGCAGGGCCGCATGGGCGGCACCAAGTCCGGTGCGGGTCCGGGCGGCTACTGCATCTGCCCCAACTGCGGACATAAGGCGCCGCATCAGGTGGGTGTGCCCTGCTACCAAATGAGCTGCCCCAAGTGTGGCACCAAGATAGTGAGGGAGTAAGTCATGATCATCACGGTAGCCAGCGGCAAGGGAGGGACAGGGAAGACTACCGTTGCTGTGAACCTGGCACTGACGATAGCAGCGGATCAATCCGTTGATTCTGCTGATCCGCTGTTATTGGACTGCGACGTAGAGGCGCCCAACGCCCATCTCTTCCTCAACCCCGTCATCGAACGTCGGGAGGAGGTAGGGATCCTCATCCCAAAAGTGGACTATGACAAGTGCACCTTTTGTGGACGCTGTGCGGAGGTCTGTGTCTACCACGCCCTCGCTGTAGTGAAGCAGAAGGTGCTCATCTTCCCTGAGCTGTGCCACGGGTGCGGCAGTTGTACCCTGAACTGCCCCGAAAAGGCCATTCACGAAGTGCTGCACGTGACGGGCGTCATCGAGGAAGGACACGCCAGAGGTATCCGGTTCGCTCACGGTATTTTGAACATCGGCCAGGCCATGGCCGTGCCCATCATCCGTGAGTTGAAGAGACGGATTGGGAATGTGGACGCAAGTCCGCCTTCCAGCGTGATACAGGACGCCTCGCCAGGCACCTCCTGTCCGGTGGTGGAGACAATGCGCGGGGCCGACTTTGTGCTGATGGTCACCGAGCCTACCCCCTTCGGCTTGCACGATCTGAGGCTGGCAGTGGAAGTGGCTCGCGGTGAGTTGGGGCTACTCGTGGGGGTGGTGATCAACCGCGACGGGATAGGCGACGAGGGGGTGGAGGAATACTGCGCCGCCGAGGGCATCCCCATCCTGATGCGCATTCCCCTCGACCGTCGCATCGCCGAGGTCTACTCTGAAGGGGGGCTGGTCACGGAAGCCTTGCCTGAATACAGGGAGCAGTTCCGTAGACTATATCAGAAGATTCGACAAGAGGTGAAGAAGTAAACCACCCCGCAGCAAGCTGCGGGGCATTCCCAGCGGAATGATTGTATTGGGGGCTGCCGCCCCCAAACCCCCGCTGGCCATTCCTCCCCCCAGCAAGCTGGGGGGCATCCTGGCTACCTTAGTGAAAG
>CAZGKH010000352.1:0-4808 GCA_964525665.1 uncultured Anaerolineae bacterium
GCAAAAATGGCAGCCCAAAGGGCTTTGCCCTTTCAGCAGGCCGAGAAGTCAGCACCATTTTCGAGTGTGAACTATGGACGGAGAGCCACCATGCCCAAAGGTAAGCAACTGGTCATCATTCTCCTGCTCACCCTGATCGTGGGCTCAGCAGGTATCCCTGGGGTCAGCGCTATGGCGCCCGATACTCGGGTGAGGATAGAACCTGCGGACTTGGCAGTGGGCCTGGGTGAGACCTTTGTCATCCAAGTGGTGATCGAGGAGGCCGACAATCTGGGAGCTTTCCAGTTAAATCTATTCTTTGACCCATCCATCCTACAGGTAACGGAAGCCTCTCTAGGCGATTTCTTGGGAAGCACAGGAAACGCTACGGTTCCCATAGGGCCTGAAGTGGACAACGCGGAAGGAAGGGTGAGCCTGGGGGGCGTCAGTTTCGGGAGCACGCCGGGGCCCAGCGGCACGGGCATCTTAGCCACTATCGCCTGCATCGCCCAAGGGCAAGGCAGCAGCGACTTGGGATTGCAAAATGTCCAGGTGCTGGACACGATGGCTAGTGTCCAACGAGTCACGGTGGAGAATGGCCGGGTCATGGTCGGGAGCACAGAAGCACCAACACCGGTAGCGACAGTTGCTCCTATGCCCACAGCCACAGCTACTCCTGTGCCCGCAGTCACAGCCACCCCCGCGCCAGGAGCGACAGCTACCCCTGTGCCCGCGCCTACTGCTACCCCTGCACCAGGAGCGACAGCCACAGTTGCGCCAGCAGCCACAGCTACCTCCATGCCAACGCATACACCACCAGCAATGGACACGCCCCTTCCGACAGCCACAGCCCTGCCCTCGCCAACGCCTATCGTCACCAGCCCAACAACGGAAACACCCACCGAGGCTCCGCCTCCTTCACCCACGCCCGTGCCCAGCATCAGCGTTGCGCCCACCGAGACGAAGCAGACGGAAATGGCAACATCTCCAGCCACGCCCATTGTGGAAGCCACCCAAGCGCCCGCCACAGCGACAACAGCGCCGACCTCGCCTCCGGCCACACCGCCTCCTCCATCCCCCTCGGCGACCTCGGCGCCACCGCCAAGTCCGAGGCCCTCACCGACCCCATTATCCACCATATCCACACCGGCGACAACAGGCACATCGGGCAGCGCTGTGCTCGGAGTGATGCTGGCGGCCCTGGCTGTGGCCATCGTGGCCGTCTTCATCCTCAACCGCAGGCCAGGAGGTTGATCTGAAAGACTTCCTCTATCCTTTTCCCTACGCAAGTTCAAGATTCGCCCGATTGCGGTTTCGCAGTAATTATGATACAATAGACCCAATATCATCCAAGTGCAACGCACCTTTTGCGAAGTGCGTTGCACCTCGAAAGGAACTTGCCATGAAGCAAATACATATTCACGCCATACTCACCATCGTTGTTCTAGCCCTAGCCGCCCTCCTCATTTTTGCCGCCCTGCCCCTGGCAGATGCCACCACTGGGCCGCCAATGCAGGCCATCGGTGCTCAGAAAGCAGAGTTGCCGGCCCAGCCTGGAAGACCTGAGCCGCCAACATCCACAGGCGCTGGCACACCCACCTCTGTGCCCACAGGAATCGCAGCGTGGGCGCCACTGTCCGTGGCCACGGGTACAGCCACACCCACCAGTACGCCCTGCGTCCTGGTTGGCGACTTCGACGATGACAAAGACGTGGACGTTGACGACATCATGGAGGTGGCTGGCAAGTGGCGCATGACAGATCAGGATCCTGAGTGGGATGCGCGCTACGACCTCGACAGCGATGGGATCATTACCATCATAGACATCATGCTGGTGGTGGTTCACTGGGGGGAAACCTGTGGGTGACAGGACGGTTTGAACCAGCAGGCATGGGAAACGCCATGAAACGTATACAAAGCCACGAAAGGGCCAAGAAGCTTTTGTGGCCTTTGTTCTTCACACTCTGGCTGAGCTAGCAGGGTCACGCGAAATTCACATCGAATTCACGCTGTTTTCACTCACAAAACCCTTGGATTGTGTTACACTTGGGGTGGTGCTGGATCACCGCGCCGTCCAGGGCTTTGTTCCCCTGAAAACCCACACACAAAGGAGACATACATCATGACGAGTGTGAGACACTTTCTTTCAAGCAAAAGGTTGGCAGCCGCTGTAACCTGTCTGGTTGTTTTCACGAGTTTGCTTTCGCTTCCCAGCGTCCTGGCCATCCCTCCCGCCGCCATACCCTCTTTGGATGCAACGCCACCGGCGGCAGCGCCCAACTCCGAAGAAATCAGGTTGACCGAGGAGGACAACGGCGGCCTGGCTGAATTGGGCGAGGATCAGATCCTGGTGATCAGCCTGGAGAGTAATCCGTCCACCGGCTACTCATGGCAAGTAGCGGAGATGAACCAGGACACGCTACATCAGTTAGGGGAGACCGAGTTCGAGCAAGTATCCCCCCTGCTTGGCGCTCCAGAGAAACAAACCCTGCGCTTCAAAGCGGTAGGAGCAGGCCAGAGCACTCTCAAGTTGGTCTATCGTCGTCCCTGGGAAAAAGGGGTGGAACCAGCCAGAAAATTCTCCATCCAGGTGGTTGGGCCATCAATCACCGCGCCAGAGAAAGGGATGACAAAGCCCGCTGTGGAAGAGTTTACGGATTTGGAACTGACCCAACCACGTCCTCCTGCTGAATTGAGGGTTTCCGATGAAATGGAACTACAAGGTGAGCTTGGCGCCTGGACCAACATCGTGGCCGAAGACTTCGAGGGGAACTTCCCGGGTGCATGGAGTGTGTTTGATAATGCTGGCGGCTACGGAGAATACTACTGGGGCAAGCGCAATTGCAGACCTCACTCTGGCTCTTATAGCGGCTGGGCCGTAGGCGCTGGGACTGATGGCGCCAGCCTTTCTTGCGGTGATGATTATCCCAATAGCGCCAAGTCCTGGATGATCTACGGGCCGTTCGACTTAACCAACGCCAGCGATGCCGAGTTGCTCTTCTCATATTGGAACCTCTCCGAATCGGACTACGATTACCTTTTCTGGGGCGCTTCCATCACCGGGGACCACTTTTATGGCGTTAAAACCAGCGGGGATTCTGGCGGGTGGAAAGATGTGAACTTCGACTTGACCGATGTCTATGGATTAGGCAACATCACCGGCCAGCCCGCGGTCTGGGTTGCCTTCTTCTTCTCCAGCGATCTTACTGTCACCGAAGCTGAGGGTGCTTATGTAGACGATATCGTCCTCCGCAAGGTGCCTGGGCAGCCCACCACGCCTACGATAACGCCAACACCCACGCCCACAACCACGCCAGGCACTCCTGGGGCACTCCCATCCGCTTTCGACTGGCGAGATCAGGGAGGGGTCACTTCCGTCAAAAACCAGGGTAGCTGTGGCAGTTGCTGGGCCTTCGGGACGGTGGGCCCGTTGGAGGCCAACATCAAGATCAAAGATGGGATTGAAGAAGACCTGTCAGAGCAGTACCTCCTCTCCTGCAACACAAATGGCTGGGATTGTGGCGGCGGGTGGTGGGCCCACGATTACCATCAGTGGAAGAAGCCACCCAGCGAGTCCGAGGCTGGAGCGGTACCCGAAGAGGATTCCCCCTACGTGGGTTGGGACGCAGCTTGCAATGGCCCCTACTCTCATCCCTATCAGATTGACTCCTGGACATTCGTAGGAAGCGAGTATGGCGTTCCATCCACCGAGTCCATAAAACAGGCCATTTATGACTATGGCCCCGTTGCGGTTGCCGTCTGTGTAAACTCCTCTTTCCAAAACTATTCTGGCGGCGTGTTTCTAGGCCCAGAGTGCACAGACATAAACCACGCCGTCGTCCTGGTTGGTTGGGATGACAGTCAAGGAGCATGGATCATGAAAAACTCCTGGGGCACATGGTGGGGCGAGAGCGGCTATATGCGCATCGGATACGGAGTCTCCCAGGTGGGATATTCTGCCAATTATGTTATCTATAGCGCCCAAGGCCCCACAACGACGCCGACCAACACGCCAACAGTAACACCGACGCCCACGGCTACTCCGACCGCCACCAACACCCCCACCCCCACGCCAACCTCTACTCCCTCCACCGCCACCCCAACACCGACGGCTACCCCAACCGCCACCAGTACTCCCACCCCTACCGCTACCCCAACAGACACACCGTCGGGAGGCCCCATCGTCCTGATTGACCCGCCGACGAAGACGGCCCAACTTAGCGGAGGAAACTTCACCACCGACGTGGCTATCGCAGACGTGACCGACCTGGGGAGCTTCCAGATCGTCGTAACCTTCTCCCCAGACATCGTGCAGGTGGATGCAGCAGAACTGGGCGACTTCCTGGGAAGCACGGGGCGCGGCACCATCCCCGTCGGCCCTGATATAGACAACCAGATGGGGACGGTCACTTTCGGCGCTGCCAGCTTTGGAGAGCCGCCGGGGCCAAACGGGTCGGGTGTATTGGCCACCATCTCCTTCTCGCCCCAGACCCAGGGGATAAGTGATCTCCACCTGCAGGGAGTGCAAGTGACAGACACCACCCCAGATTCGATTGCGGTTGATCTGCAGGATGGGCAAGTCACAGTAACGGAGAGCATCCCTGGAGACCTCGACGAAGACTGCGATGTGGACGTTATAGACATCATGGTAGTATCCAGCCGCTGGAACGCCATTGAGGGCGAGCAACGCTACGATCCAGGATGCGACATGGACAACGACGGAGATATTGATGTCGTGGACATCATGCTGGTCGCTTCGCACTGGGGAGAGACCTGTCAGTAAAGGACTGTCGAATACATGGACTAGAACTGCCGATGGAAAAGTAAAA
>CAZGKH010000353.1:0-4800 GCA_964525665.1 uncultured Anaerolineae bacterium
AACCTCTTAGTGTTCTCCCTGAAATACCGCAAATTTTTGCCATTTCATTCCATTTCTGATAGCTACTCTAATTGACGGTACGTTTTCGGGTCTAATTAGGGAAATCATCTTATCTAATTTCAATTCATCGAATCCATACTTCTTACATCCAATTGCGGCCTCAGTAGCAAAACCATTATGCCAGTATTTTCTTATCAATCCATATCCTATTTCAACTTCGTCGTTACCATCAACATCTTCTTGTAACACTAAACCACAATACCCTACAACATCTAATATTTCTTTGTTTACACATAAATAAAAACAGAAACCATCTTTTTCGTAACGATTTAATATGTCTCTTATCCAATCTTTTGTTTCATCTTCATTTTTTGTTCCTGGAAAGTACTGCATTGCGATTGGGTCTGAAAATAGCTTCATCAATTCTGAAATATCTTCTTCAACAACTTCTCGCAAAAATAATCTATCCGTTTGGAAAATAACTTTGTGTTTCATTTTTCTACATTGCTAACTCTTAGAATTTTATCTGGAGTTGAGGGCGAGCGTCTACAAGGTTAGCCACTATTGCCGGACTATGTTAAAAACACAAAGTCGACCATGCTGACAAATCCCTCAATTCCAGATAAAATTGTGTTGAACGATGCCGAGTACGACCTGTGCTATGGGTATTTAATCTTTAGCCTGCCGGTCAGCAATAAGCGAAATTCATCTCACAATAGCTATCGTTTTTTGCCTTATTGGGTTTATTCATTTCACGACCGGCTCACAGAACGATTGCTACCTTCATTTCATCAAACATATTGCCACTTCAGGGCATACGTCTCCATCGCCTCGTTTATACATTTTTAAAAATTTTATTACAATACGCCAGCTTCCTAAAGCTTTATGATGGTGCTGTTCTCAGCTTCGGCACAATCTCCTCAATCGTCACCATTCGACCTTTCTTACACTTGGGGCAAAGACGTGCATCAATGCCGGTCAGCTCATAGAGCAAATCTTCCCAACCCAGGGAAGCGGTTTCAGCTAAATTCGTATCGGGATTATATTGCAAAATTTCCTGGCATTTCTTGAGTTTGGTCTTGCGATTGCGGCTGCTCCAGATGCCATAGTACCGAATCTTGTAGAAATTCTTCGGCAACACGTGCAACAGAAAGCGCCGGATGAACTCAAAGGCGTCCAACGTCATCAGCTTTTCCTTGCCGTCGTCTTTATAATCCCGCCATTTAAATGTTACTTTGCCGTTCCTTCCAGGACATGCTTCGATCTTGACAATACGGTTATTGGAAATCGCCACACGATGCGTATACCTGGCCAGGTACGCCAATACGGCTTCCGGACTGCCAAAAGGCTCTTTGCAATAGGTCACCCACTTTTTCTTGTAGAGCGTATCGATGAGCTTTTGAAAAGCCTTTTGATCTGCCAGGTATGCTGTTTTGCCGACAAACTCGAGTTTGTCGGTTTGATAAGCCTGCTTCAAATACGCCAAAAACTTCTTCTTGAATAAATCCGAGATAATGTTTACATGCACGAAGAAGTCTCTGTCTTTTGTCATTTTCTTCGGCAAAAACCACTTTTGTCCGTCAGGTGAAAGACCGCCGCCAGTTACGATGCAGTGCAAATGCGGATGCTCCAAAAGGTTCTGCCCCCAGGTGTGCAAAACCGCCAGCAGGCCGATCTCTCCGCCTACGTGTTTGGGATCTCTACCCAACGTCAGTAAGGTCTCCGAACCGGCGCGAAAGAGAATATCATAAATAACCTTTTGATTCACTAATGCTATCGGATTCAACTCATCGGGTATGGTCAAAACCGTGTGAAAATACGCAACCGGCAACAACTCCTGCTTTCTTGCAGCCAGCCATCTTTCTTTGGCCAAAGCCCCGCATTTCGGGCAGTGGCGATTCCGGCACGAATTGTAGAAAGGATGCTGATGGCCACAATGGTCACACTCGTCGAGATGCCCTCCCAATTCTTCAGTGCGGCATTTCACGATGGCATCCATCACTTTCAGATGCAAGGGCGGTAGCTTATGCGCCGATTGATATGCTGCTCCGTATTCGCGGAAAATGTCCGCCACTTCGAGGCTGGCCGATTCTTTTGGGGCAATCATGACCTGCCCCCTTTCCCCTGAGCCTGCTTGTTTTTGGAAGCGGGCAAGAGATCAAGCGGACTTTTGACGTCGCCACTATACCGCTGCTGAATGTGCAGGTAGATGATGGTGGTCTGGATGCTTTTGTGGCCTAAAAGTTCTTTGATGGTGAACAGGTTGATGCCAGCCTCTAAAAGGTGGGTTGCGAAGCTGTGGCGAAGGGTGTGAAAGGTTGCAGGCTTTCGGATACCGGCTTTTTTTTTGCACTGATGAAGACCTTTTGCAGGGTTCCGGTGGTCAGCGGAATATCGGGATTCTTACCAGGAAAGAGCCAGGTTTGCGGCCGGTACTTCCTGTAATAGTCACGCAAATCCGGAAGCAAGGTCTCAGAAAGCAGGGTGTAGCGATCCTTCTTGCCCTTGCTTTGTTCCACTCGAATCGTCATACGCTTACTATCGATGTCAGTCACCTTGAGTTGTGTAACCTCTTTCACACGCAGACCTCCTGAATAGGCTGTCATCAAAATCGCGCGGTGCTTCAGATTCGTGGTCACCTCAAAGAGCTTCAAGACTTCTTCCATTGACAAGACAACCGGCAGCTTCTTCTCCTGTTTCGGACGTGGAATTCTGTCGAAGTTCCAGGTACGATCAAGCACCCTTGTGTAGAAGAGCTTGAGCGCCGAATAGGCCTGGGCGATGTTCGAACCGGAGAGCTGCCTCTCAGCCTTCATGTTGTAGAGATACTGGCGGATTTCATCGTCACCCATCTCCGCTGGCGATCTGCCATGAAACCTGGTATAGGCCTTCATGTGGCCGATATAGGACTCGATGGTCTTCTCACCGTAGTTTCTGAGCTGCATTTCCATGAGCATTTCGTCATGTAGTTTTCCCATGATCGTGTCTCCTTTGGTTGGTTATGGATTGTATGAGAACTGAGATAGTATGGATCAACCAAAGGTAATGAACGATCGCAAGAATGCAACCCGGGCACAACGAAATCACTGAAAATTGTCAAAGAACTGAGGACAACACCAAAATTAAAAAAGCTACCGCGAAGCGGTTTCGTTCAACTATATAGTGTGCGGCCAAATAATGGTCAAATAGGTGTCCAGTATTAGGAACAAGTTTCCATTATTAGCCATTGTTCCTAATACTGTGGATAAGTCAAGTCCAAAATGTTGTGTAAATTCCATCCCGTAAGCTTCAGGCTAAAGCAGCGTAAGTTGGTTGGAGCGTAGCGGAAATCAACTTACGCTGCTTTGCGCGTTTTCATCAAGCCCTACTCGTCGTCCACTTCCATTTCCAAGTACTTTCTTGCTATTGCCCACTCTTCAGAGATTTCTTGGCATAGGCTGCCGATGAGTCTCAGGCATGACCGATCGTTTGGGAATATTCTTACAACCCGGCTCCTTCGCTTTAGCTCCTGGTTCACTCGCTCCAACATGTTGGTCGATCTCATCTTCCGGCGATGCCCCAAAGGCAAGCTATAAACCGACAAACTCGATTCAATTTCGTCATCCAGCCAGTTTGCAACTTCTTCTTTTTTTTCTGCGAGCCGATCAACAAGAACGACTTTGCGTTTCATCGCTTCTGCCTTTGTCTGAGCTGCAAATACATCTTTGAGCATGACGATGTACTCAGGCCGCTCTTTTTTGCTCAACTTGGACAGAAAATTGCGCATGAAGTGAACCTGACACCTTTGCCACATCACCCCCTGAAAATGCCTGCGTAACGCTGCAGCCAACCCTTTGTGATCATCTGACACAACGTACCGGACACCAGAGAGCCCACGCGCTTTAAGCCGGCTGAAAACAGCGCCCCACTCAAGCTCTTGCTCACTATTGCCGATATCAACCGATAAAATCTCTCTGTACCCGGCCTCGGAAATGCCAACAACCAGCATCACGGCTTTACAAACAACGCCTTCATCTGTGCGAATGTGCTCATAGCGAGCATCGATTACCAGGTAGGGATAAGCCTGCTCCAGCCGTCGCTCCCGCCAGAGCCCAAGCGATTTATCAAGGCCTTTGGCCAAATCACTTACATGGCTTTTCGAAATCGAGCAGCCACAAAGCTCTTCAACAATTCTATTCACTCTACGGGTGGATACACCCTGCAAATACATCTCAACCAAAGAAAGCGTCAACGCTTTCTCGCTTCTTTGGTAGCGTTCAAATAAACTCGTCTGAAAGTTACCCTCCCGATCACGACAAACGCGAAGCTCCAACTGACCAACACGCGTTTTCAGTGTGCGCGGATAGCTGCCGTTGCGGTAACCCTGACGAGACTCACTCCGCTCGTAAGGACACGCATTAATCTGAGAGGAAAATTCTGCCTCCAAAAATTGCTGTAAACTGCGCGTCAAAATATCTTTTACAAAATCTTGGTCATTGAGCAATACTTCTTGAATTTGCGGTAACAACCCGTTATCTTGTTGCTGAGTCATGATCCCATCCTCTTTTTTGGTAAGTTAATAATGTTTTGAACAGGATGGATTCATGGCTCTATTTTTTTACTTTTGCAAGCTTTTTTCGTTTTTACACAAATATATGGACTTAATCTGATTTGTAATATCTATCTACAATTTCGGCCTGGCAAACCCCGATAGGGGTGGAATGTTTATAGCAATTTGACATCAGAATCAATGAAACTCCATCGGAATGGTGCGTCAGGGTGGCTGACATGTCACCCCGCTGGGGATTGGCCAGCCTATTC
>CAZGKH010000354.1:0-4797 GCA_964525665.1 uncultured Anaerolineae bacterium
TTTCTTTATTATTTATATAGGCTCCCGTATCAGGTGAAATCGATGAGAACACGGGTAAAACATTATCTATCCTAAGGACTTGAACTCCAGATAGATCGTTTTGCTCAATACTATTTCCTGCAATATCTTCAGCAAAAACCTTTACAGTCACTATACCATCATTCCCAGCAGGTATTGTTAAAGGGTATGACCAAATAGAATCGGACCCATTCATTATTGTTGTATCAACGATGGTTGATTCAGTACCTGTAATTAATATTCTTGGTCGAGGATTGGTTGACATCGTTTCAGAAAAACGCGCATCAATATTTATAATGTCTGATTGTTTTGCCAAAGAGTCCGGGTTATAACTGATTATACCAGTAGCTGAAAATAAATCAATGATCAGGTTCTGTAGTGAATCACTTATTGCGGTATTTCCTGCAGTATCTTCAGCTGACACATAAAATGAATAGTCCCCATCAAATAATCCTGATGATGTCGACATACTCACGCTGGTAGAATCTGTGGGTACTGTTAATTGAGCTTCTGAAGTAATAGTTCCATCGTTACTGCTAAATAATGTTAGAAAAGTACCGGCTTCCAAATTTGAAATCAGAAAATCCAACTGTGTTTCATTTGTTATATTGTCGGAATCATTGGCTCCTGAATCTTTTTCATTTGATAGATCAGGTTTTGTAGGTGTTTCAGGTAAAATGTTATCAATATTAATTTTTAAAGTGGTGCTCTGAAGACTTGAATTTCCGGCTGAATCAATACACATAACGGTTATATCATGTGCATTAGGGGGCATCCCAATAACGAAGATAGAATCGAGTATAGGCTGAGAGCTTACAAAATTTTCTTGCTGATTATTGTCAACAAACAAAATAATTGAATCACGACTAATGGCTGATAATCCTCTGATAATAAATCTTATAGAATCGTTACTTGAATGAGTATTTGTGATATTATCATTGTTGTAAAGCCCAAAGTCATAAGTATCATCTAAATCAGGCGCATTTGGAGTATTCGGTTCAACTTGATCAATTCTAAGATTTAAGGGTGTGGATGCTGCGCTCAGATTCCCGGCCAAATCATAACGTTTTGCCGTTACCGAATAGGTATTAGTTATTAATGCTGATGTTAGTGTAAAGTCTATTGTTGTACCACTGGATACACCATTTTGGGTTATGACACCATCAATTAACAACAAGACTGAATCTGCATTGACTACACTACCTACCGTAAATGATGGTGTACTTATGTTTGTCAAGTTGTCCGTTGTGCTAATCCCACTATCGCTCTCATCTTGTAAATCAACCTGACTTGGAGCTGTGGGGGCTTCAGTATCAATTACTAATCCGGATAATGATGTCGATACATTGGAATAATTACCTGCCGGATCAATCGACAAGACCTTGATATTATAGGTCCCATCTATCAACTCATCGGATTCAATATTCATTGCCCCTGACGTCACTATTTGACGCGCAACCGTATCCGTCCCGGCAATAACCAGTACCGAGTCACTCACAATCAAACCCGTGATTTGAAACGTTGGTGTATTATCACTGGTATTATTGTCATCATCTAATCGACCCAAATCGCTCGTAGCTAATAAATCCGGTGTACCCGGTACATCGGTATTTACATTATCGATAACTAAAGTAAATGCACCGGAAGCGCTTGAAGCATTGCCAGCTGAATCAATGGCTACTGCGGTTACCGAATATGTTGCGTCAGATTGATCCGCTGTTGGACGCAACGTAATTGTGCTAACTCCCTCTCCTGTGCGGCCTGCTTTTACTCCCGTTCCATCAAAACGTAAAATAACCGAATCACGATCCGTTGTACTTAAACCACTTACTGTAAATCTGGGCCTTCTGTTCTGGGTATGTCCATCCGTATTATCAAAACCTGTATCATCATTTGAATTGATTGTCACTGAAGATGGAGCAATGGGTGATGTATGATCAATTCTAAGATTTAAGGGTGTGGATGCTGCGCTCAGATTCCCGGCCAAATCATAACGTTTTGCCGTTACCGAATAGGTATTAGTTATTAATGCTGATGTTAGTGTAAAGTCTATTGTTGTACCACTGGATACACCATTTTGGGTTATGACACCATCAATTAACAACAAGACTGAATCTGCATTGACTACACTACCTACCGTAAATGATGGTGTACTTATGTTTGTCAAGTTGTCCGTTGTGCTAATCCCACTATCGCTCTCATCTTGTAAATCAACCTGACTTGGAGCTGTGGGGGCTTCAGTATCAATTACTAATCCGGATAATGATGTCGATACATTGGAATAATTACCTGCCGGATCAATCGACAAGACCTTGATATTATAGGTCCCATCTATCAACTCATCGGATTCAATATTCATTGCCCCTGACGTCACTATTTGACGCGCAACCGTATCCGTCCCGGCAATAACCAGTACCGAGTCACTCACAATCAAACCCGTGATTTGAAACGTTGGTGTATTATCACTGGTATTATTGTCATCATCTAATCGACCCAAATCGCTCGTAGCTAATAAATCCGGTGTACCCGGTACATCGGTATTTACATTATCGATAACTAAAGTAAATGCACCGGAAGCGCTTGAAGCATTGCCAGCTGAATCAATGGCTACTGCGGTTACCGAATATGTTGCGTCAGATTGATCCGCTGTTGGACGCAACGTAATTGTGCTAACTCCCTCTCCTGTGCGGCCTGCTTTTACTCCCGTTCCATCAAAACGTAAAATAACCGAATCACGATCCGTTGTACTTAAACCACTTACTGTAAATCTGGGCCTTCTGTTCTGGGTATGTCCATCCGTATTATCAAAACCTGTATCATCATTTGAATTGATCATAACTGATGTAGGGATACTAGGAGGAGTGGCATCAATTTCAACTTGGAGTCCTTGGGACAGAGCACCTTCATTTCCAGCGATATCGATGGATTTTGCTCTTACAGTATAGACGCCGCTATTTATACTAGAAGAAAATGTAATAGCTTGGGTTGTCCCCGTTGCAATTGCACCTTTTTCATTTGTACCCATGATTACAACAACTGAGTCACCGCTGTTCAAATTTGAAATCGAAAATGAGGGTGTTTGATCGTTTGTTAAATTATCGGTAGCATTGACTCCTGAATCCGTTGTTAAATCAGGAAGACTGGGAACGTTATTGTTTGTTAAATCGACCTCAAAAGAGTTCAGAGCTACTCCATCTATACTATTGCCTGCTAAATCAATAGCAGTTACAAAAACATCATACACATCCTCCGAAATAGTTGAGGCTGATATCGTTGCTGGAATACCAATTGTTTTGACTCGGCCAACTATTGTTGTATCACCAGAAATCTGACTGACAATTTTTAGTTGTAATGAATCACCCGAAGTAACATTTGAAACAGTAAATGATGGTTCAGAAACATTGGTAATGTTATCGCTATCATTCAATCCACTGTCACTTCCACTTTTTAAATCGGGTGTACTTGGAATTGCTGGATATTGGGTATCAATCGTAACAGGGAGCGAAGTGGAATGACTACTTTCATTTCCCGCGATATCAATTGATTTTGCATAGGTATTGTAAGTATTGTCTGATAAACCATTTGGTACTGTTAAATCAATCGAACTACTTGAAGCAATACCACCGATGTTTTGACCTCCAATTACCATTACTATGGAATCATTCAAGCTCAATCCTGAAATTGAAAATGATGGTGTATTATCTGAAGTATAATTATCAGAAGCACTAAATCCAGAATCAGAAGAAGATTTTAAATCCGGTGTACCGGGAGAATTCGGTGCATCTGTGTCAATAAGTACAGATAGCGTCGAACTCGCGTTGGATACATTACCCGCAGGATCCGTTGCCTTTACATTGAAAGAATACAAACCATCAGAAAGGTTTGATGAAATTGTAAAATCCTGAGTTGAAGACCCTACTTCGAAAGATTCAATTTCAGTGCTACTATTATAAACCACGATGGAATCACCAGCTGTTAAATTTGCTATAGCGAAAGTTGGTGTATTTACCGAGGTTGTGTCATCATTATTTTTTCGACCCAAATCACTTGAACTCTTTAAATCAATCGTAGGTGTACCCGGTTCATCAATATCTATTTCAAGATTTGGGTGCATAATTCCAGAGGATACTGAAGCATTTCCCGCTATATCTTGAGCTATACAAGTAACGGTATATGTTCCTTGCGTTTGACCATTTAATATCAATCGAATTGATGAGTTACCTGAAGACACGGTGCCCTGTGCAACCGTATTACCAGAAAATTTTAACAATATTTGATCGCCAGCAGAAACACTCCCGACATCAAAGGCAATATTATTAATGTTAGTTCCTAATTTTGTAAGATTGTCCTGATTATCAAACCCTGTATCAAAATCATTGTCTAAATCA
Source organism: uncultured Anaerolineae bacterium (assembly GCA_964525665.1). Taxonomy (GTDB): domain Bacteria; phylum Chloroflexota; class Anaerolineae; order VGOG01; family VGOG01; genus CAYMKL01. The sequence goes on from CAZGKH010000354.1 coordinate 4,407, forward strand.
GGTGTACCTGGTTTACTAGGAGCTTCAGTATCAATTGTAATATCTAATGAGCTAGAGATAGTTGATTCATTCCCGGCAAGATCAAGTACCTTTACTGTAATTATTTTCGAGCCATCACTAACAATTGATACTGGTATCACATCGTGATAAGACCAGCCGTTGTTAGGAGTAGAATCTGTAACGGCAATATAACTGCCATTAATGAATAATCGGACAATATCGGAACTCGAGAAGTTTCCGCTTCCACTCGTTATTCGAAATGTTGGAGAATTGTCATTGGTAATATTATCTGTGTCCGAATTCCCACCATCTGATGATGAAAGCAAATCAGGTGCTTGTGGCTGAGTTGGGGCTTGTGTGTCAACGACTAATGTCATGCTACTTGATTCAG
>CAZGKH010000355.1:0-4781 GCA_964525665.1 uncultured Anaerolineae bacterium
TGGGCAGGTCAGGCAGGGTGAAATTGCGCACCCGCAAGCTGATGGGAATCTGCCACGTAACCTCTGCGTCCTCCGTCACTTCAATGGTGCCAGTGTAATTGCCTGCGGGCACTGCTTTTGGAATGTAGATGTCGCCCCATAAGGCCTGGTTGGTGCCTGCAGTGATGGTGAAGGGGGTGTGGAATTCGAGGGGCACGGCGATGTCGGGGTAGAACTGGTTGTGGCAGGGCCGATCCTCCCAGTCGCCCGTGCCGATGCCGTTTTCATCGTAGGGACGGCGGCAGCGCTCCGGGATGTGGCGCTCGTCGTAGTCGTTGTAGGCCAGGTCTACACTGAGCCCCTTGATCTCCAGGTAGCGCACGTAGAACAGCTCGATGTTGCGGCCCACATAGTTGAACACGCCGTCGCCGCTGCCCCCCCTCTTTCCCCCCCTATTAGGGGGAGGGGGGGGTGGTGATGGTAGCGCCGCCGGGGCCGGTCAGCGAGGTCAGACTCACACTGACGTCGGTGGCGCTGGCTATGGGCGCTTCCAGCACCAGGTTGAAGGCCACCACTTCGTTGCGGGCGCCGAACAGGGAAACGCCCGTGCCGTCCCAGGCGGAATTGAGCACCGCGTTGGGGTCGCTGGTAGCGCGCAGTTCGGAGCGCCACACCTTGTCGCCGCCCTCGTTGGCCCAAACCTGGGCGATGTTGCTGGGAGCCAGGGTCGAAGTCGCCCTGGACAAGCCACCTTGGAGAGCCACGACGACCAGCAAACCGATCACTACAATCGCCAAGCTAAACCGTGCTCGATTTCGTCGCATAATTCGACCTCCTGTCCTGATCAAACGGGCACTTACATTTAGCCGGTATCCTGTTCCTTTCACTACAACCATTATACCCTAAGCCTTGCAAAAGGACAAGAAGAAGGTCACAAGTCAGCCAAGAACAAAGCCACCTGTGCAATGGATGCAGGTGGCTTTGCTTCGCTGCCGGCGCAGCTCTGGGGCTCAGCATAACCCTCAATGAACTGATTTGCTGACCAGAGGCAGGTACACTCTTAGATGCGGGACGCTATCCGGGTTTGCCGGATCGCTGCCCAGAGCGACCTCCTGCCCGTCCGGGTAGCCGTCGTCGTCGCTGTCAGGATCGGTCGGATCAATGCCGTACCAGTACTCATCCAGGTTGGTCAGGCCGTCGTCGTCGGGATCCAGGGTTGCATCCGCCATCGAATCCGGGTCGAGGGCGTAGCGCAGCTCGAAATCGTCGCTCATCCCGTCGCAGTCTGAGTCTGCCAGGACGGTGAGCAGGGTCTCTGCCTCAGCTTGCGCGCCTTGTTGGTCCAGAGCGCGAAACTCGATCGCACGGCTGCCAGCAGGCAATCCATCCAGCTCTAATGTGGTCTGGTCCCCGACCACCTGACCATCTACGCGCCATTCCACCTGTCTCAACTGGCCCTCCGGGTCGAGTGCGGCGCCCTCCAGGTAGATACGGCCACACTGCAGGATCGCGTGTCCCGGAGCGGGGCTCAGGATAGCGACCACGGGGGATTTATTCTCGACCGTGAACGTGGCATCGCTGACGTCCTCGCCCTGATGGAAGCCATCGCTGGCAACCACGCGCACCAACCCGCCAGTAGTCGTGCCTGGCATGTTGACCAGGGGCCACTCCAACCCGGTGGCGGCGACGCTGGGGGCGATCAGATTCCAGGTCGCGCCAGCATCCGGTGAATAGTGCACCGAGTAAAGCAGGTCATCCCCATCCAGATCAGAACCTGTCCAACTGATCTGGACGACAGCATCGCCTGCAAATACCTCGCCGCCATTCGGCTCGATCACTTGCACGGTGGGGGCATGAGCGGAAGGCTCAAAGCGGGCCAGGACGTCCGTCTCATGGATCAGTTCCACCCACTCGGCGCCGTCCGGATAGGGGGCGATGACGTAGAAAGGCTGCTCGGAAGTAGCATAGTCGTCATATCCTTCGGGGGGAGGAGCATTGATCCCGATCGGGAAGGGGTATTCCAGCAGGATGCTGCCATCGCTGCCAAACACCAGTTTATAGGGGCTGGAACTATCGCTTGGGGTAGTCTCCAGGCCGGTCGCCAGTTGGGTCCCCAGGTCGGCGGCGGTGCCATCGGCCAGGATGCGACCGCTGACGACGAAACTGAGCTCATCCTGGGCAGCTTCCGTGGCCTCTGCGGCCGTCGTCACCTTGAGCTTATTGAACAGGGTCTGATAATCGGGCCGGTAGTGCACAGTGCGGTTCGCCGCGACTTCGACGCCCATAGCCACGAAGACCTGGGTGGCCGGGATCTTCTGCCGATTGATGTAGACGGCCGTGGCGGACTCCTTGGTCACCATGTCGTCTGCCTGTGGGTCGTAGCTGACCCAATAGCGGTCGGTGAGGTCACCAATGTTATGGCCGACCTCGTGGGCGAAGGTGGAATTCGGACCCATGATGCGCGTCCAGACCAATGATCCGGGCTTTTGGCCCTGTCCGGGGCCAATGCAGCCATACGCGCAGTCGGAGGCGACGAACGAGTTCGGAAAGACCAGGATGGCGTTGGTGTAATCGTTGGCGGTGCCGGGGATTTGAGCATTGATCGCGTTCAAAGCCTCGTTTTGCGGTGTCCAGAGGAGATTCTTCATGTTCTCGAATTTCTTGCGAATCGGCGCCTGGGTGTCAGCACTGCTGTCGTTGCAATGGTCGCCATCCTTGTCGGCGAAAAAGCGGAACACTTCGCCGGTGTCATACTTGGACAGGTCCGTCAGCCACTGGCCGCTTGAATCACGGAAGGAGGCGACGAATCTCTGCAGATCTTGCTTATCAATGTCGCCGTCGTGATCTTCATCGGTGGGCGTCTGATGCTTGGCCCCGTTCCAACCAGGGTGGGCGCCGGGCCGGAAAATCCCCAGGTTGGGGTCGAAGTTATAGGTGAATGTCGTATTGCTCTTGATGCGCCCCCCGACGATATGTTCCGTGGGAAGGTCCTTTTTGGGATCAACGGAGCAATAAGTCTGGCTCCAGTCATAGAACGTCTCATCATCCGCCCGCAGCAGTGTGCCTGTCCCTTTGTGAATGAAGTTCCACTCCCAGCCGGTGCCAAGGCAGGCCTTCGGATTCAGGGCCTTGGTGGTTGCAGTGCCGTCGCACATCTCGAACGGTGCCGTCTCGCCGTAATACAGGCCTGGCTGGTAAGCGTAGAAATCGCTGACCGGGAAGGCGCGCGCCAGGGCCCTCAGTTGGGCGAGAACGTCGCTGGCGTAGTTGATGCTTTGCAATAGAGGCGAATTGATCCCCAACTCGACGGGCACGAGCAGGACGCGCAGCGGCTTGGTCTGGGAAAAGGTGTGGTAATAGCCGCCACAGCTCTTTTCCAACGCTTGGCCGATCGGCGTGGTGCTGACGTAGGGTTGGAAAACGAAGCGGTAACTGCCGGGCGTCCGCACATCATTCCCATCTACCCAGAAATGGATCTCTTTCATCTGGTTGGGGGAGACGAATACGCCGTAGGAGTCGGGATAGGCGGTGCCCCACACCGAGTCAACCAGGATATCGCCGCTGGCGCTCTGGCGGTAGATCTTCATTTCGATTGTGGAGGCGTAGGTGGGAACGCCGCCGGGCGTCTTGATATCCAGGCCAATGCGCACCAGGGTGGACTTGCCGGCGACAAAGGGTGTGTCAATGTCGCAGGTGTTCTTGGTCACCACGCCTCGCTGGGTGATGTGCAGATCGGTCAGGGATGCCTGGGTGGGCGTGCCCACCTGGTAGACGGCGGTGGCTTTGCCCTGCTTGCCGGAGATGTTCCCAGCGGTGACCACCATGGAGTTCGTGCCCTGGGCCAGGACGACCGGCAGATTGAAGGTATACTCTCCGCTGGGCTTGCTCATGTACACCGGCAGTTTGCTGCCGTTCAGCCGGCTCCAGGTAAGCAGGCCGGGTTCGTTGATCTTGCCATTGAATAGCTGGTAGATGGACGGCAGGACTGCGCCATCGGCAGGCGAGATGATCGAGACCTGCGGCGGGGTATTGTCGCTGCAGGTTCCGCCGCTCATGGCAAAGGCCAGCTCGTCTATCGCCTCCGGACAGGCGGTGTTGCCGTAGTCAATGACCACGCGCTGGATGCGTCCCTGGGCGTCGTCCAATTCGAGCGGGGTGTTGAAAGCCTGAGAGACGGACACCGTGGCGGAGGCGACCTGGTTGCCAATGCAGTCATAGGCGCGCACCGTCGCCTGGTAGGTAGCGTTGCAGGTCACTCGCCCGGCGCCGTCCGTGCCCAGCCACATGCCCACCCCAGAGACGGGCTGGTCGAACCAGAAGACGAGCGAGACGTTGGCGCTGTTGCTGAACTCGGCATCCGAATAATCGTTGAGCAGCACGTTCGGCCAAGTGCGGGCGGCGCTATAGGTGTGGACCTTGGGTCCGGCGCGGTAGGGCTTGCCGGCCAGGTAATCGCTGAGGAAATGCACGCCCAGGTTGGAGTACTGGTTCTCGATGAAGGTTCCATCTGGGAACTCGTCGAAGTGGATCCAGACCACCGGGGTGGGTGTGGAAGGTGTTGCGGTGGCCGTAGACGTGGCCGTTGCGGTAGGGGTGTGGGTAGGCGTTGAGGTCACTGTAGGCGTCGAGGTGGCCGTCGGCGTGGGTGTACGGGTAGGGGTGCGCGTAGCGGTCAGCGTAGGGGTCCTGGTCGGCGTTCCGGTAGCAGTGGCGGTGGGCGTGGGCGTACGGGTCGGGGTGCGCGGGGCGGGGGGCGTGGGGGTTCTGGTGGGCGGTGGGGGGCAGGGGGGAGGCGAACGCCC
>CAZGKH010000356.1:0-4766 GCA_964525665.1 uncultured Anaerolineae bacterium
GCATCGGCCAGCAGCCAGGGCCGTTCGATTGATGCGTTGATGCGGGCGCTCTTTGCCCTCGCTGCCATCATCTTCTCCCTGGTGATCTCTTTCCTGCTCTACAGCGTGGTGGCCTTCCGACGCCAGCCGGGGGACCAAGAGGACGCCTCCTCTGTACATGGCCATCTGGCACTGGAGGTGTCGTGGACGGTGATCCCGTTGATCATCGTGCTTGTCCTGGGTGGCTACGGCGCCAGCACTCTGCTGGATATTACCAGGCAGCCCTCCGAAGAAGAACTGGTAGTGGAAGTGACCGGCGCTCAATTCGCGTGGAGTTTTGACTACCCTGATCTCGATTGCTCTTCTACAGAACTGGTGTTGCCGGTCAACCGTCCGGTGCTTTTCCAGATTCGCTCCACTGATGTGATTCACTCCTTTTGGATACCGGAGTTTCGGGTCAAGACGGACGCCATACCTGGGGTTTTGAACGAGACGAGAATCACACCGACCGAAGTGGGGGATTACACGGCGTACTGTTCGGAGTTGTGCGGAACGAGGCATGCCTATATGACGGCACCGGTCCGGGTAGTGGCAGAATCCGCTTTCCAGGAGTGGGTGAGGGAGCAGCATGAAGCGGCCCAGGCCGCGGGGGCGATCGTTGAAAAAGGCAGGGGCTACGCCCAGCAGTTCGGCTGCCTGGGGTGCCACTCCACCGACGGCCGCACGATAGTGGGGCCCACTTTCCAGGGGCTATTCGGCAGCCGCGCGGCCTTCGAGGACGGCACGGCAGCGGTGGCCGACGAGGAGTACCTGCGAAATGCCATCATCAACCCGGCCGATCAGGTCGTGCAGGGCTTTCCCGACATGATGCCCACGGATTATCAGGACCAACTCACCGAAGAACAGATTCAGGTTATCATCGAGTTCATCAAGAGTCTGGAGTAGGGGCAGGGTTTCCCTGCCCAAGGGGCGAGATAACCTCGCCCCTACTCAGAAAGGGAGAATGAGAAGTATGAGGAGGATACTTTCACTGGGTTTGGTTCGTGGTCTCATCGCCGGGCCGATAGGGGCGGGTATTGGAATGGCGCTCACTATGCTGGTGCGGACCGCGCTGGACCTGCCGGCGTGGGGGGAGGGGCCGGTGACGGCCATCGGGACCATCGTCGGGGTGGTGGCTTTCCTGGCTGGTGTGGGGAGCTTCACCGACTGGTGGAGATGGGTCAGGGGCCAGGAGGCCGGAGACCCGCACCACCCGCCCCCCGATGTCCCGTATTGGACCCGCTACTTCAGCTTCGACTCCAACCACAAGGTCATCGGCATCCAGTATATAGTGACTTCCCTGCTTCTCCTATTTGTCGCCGGTTTGATGGCCCTGGTGATGCGGACGGAACTCTCGCAACCTGGGATGCAGTTCCTCACGCCGGACTCGTACAACCATCTGATAGGTGTGCACGGCATCGTGAATATCGCCGTCATCCTGGTCGGGATCGGAGGGATGGGCAACTACCTGATCCCTCTACTGATCGGCGCACGGGATATGGCCTTCCCCCGCCTGAACGCCCTTTCCTACTGGTTGCTTCCTCCGGCGGCGATCCTGGTGCTATCCAGCCTGTTCACTGGCGGCTTCGACACCGGTTGGACGGGCTATCCACCCCTGGGCGTCCAGGCCCCATTAGGAGCGCAGTTCTTCTACCTGGGGGTGTTCTTCCTCGGACTTTCTTCTGTTTTGGGGGCGGTCAACTTCATCACCACCATTCTGAAGCTGCGAGCGCCAGGGATGAGCCTCTTTCGGGTGCCTATCTTTGTGTGGTCTATACTGGCCACGTCTGTCATCCAGTTGATCGCCACCCAGTTCATCGCCATGGCTTTCTTGATGGTGGTGGTCGAACGCCTGCTGGGCATGGGCTTCTTCGATCCCACTAAGGGGGGCAGTGCGCTGCTGTTCCAACACCTCTTCTGGTTCTACTCCCACCCGGTGGTGTACGTGTTCGTCCTCCCCGGCTTCGGCATCATCAGCGAGTTGCTGCCCGTTTTCAGCCGCAAGCCCCTCTTCGGCTACCGGTGGATAGCCCTCTCCAGCATGACCATCGCCTTCATCGGCTTTTTGGTGTGGGCTCATCACATGTTTGCCACGGGGCTGGGAGACGTGTTGAACATTGTCTTCATGTTCAGCACGCTGCTGGTGGCCGTGCCCACCGGCATCAAGATCTTTAGCTGGCTGGCCACTATGTGGGGGGGGAAACTTAGTTTCGAGACCCCGATGCTGTTCGTGCTAGGGGCCATCGTCATCTTCCTGTCGGGCGGGTTGACCGGCCCCTTCCTGGCTATCGTCCCCGTGGATCTCTACCTGCACGAGACCTATTGGGTGGTGGCCCACTTCCACCAGACGATGTTCGGCGGATTCGTCTATCCCTTCCTGGCGGCCATCTACTACTGGTTCCCCAAGGCGACTGGCTACCGGTACAATGAGAAGCTAGGTCGACTGAATTTCTGGCTGATGACCGTTGGTTTTTTCGGGACCACTATCCCCCAGTATGCTGTGGGGTTGTTGGGGATGCTGCGGCGCGTCGCTGACTACGAACCGCGGCCCGGTTTCGAACCGTTGAACCTGGCAGCTACAATAGGTGGATTCATGGTGGGGCTTTCGATGCTGGTCTTCGTCGTCAACATGGTGCAGAGCCTCCGGGCGAAGGCGCCATCGCCGGCCAATCCCTGGCGCTCCCGCTCGCTGGAGTGGCAGATTCCCTCCCCGCCGCCGGAAGAGAACTATCCAGTACCGCCGGTGGTGGTGGGTGGCCCTTACGATTACGGTGAGCCGGGTTCGGTGTACGTCCGATTCGGTTAGGTAGGAAGGAGGAGGTGATGGACAATGGATAGCGAGAATACGGCAAAGTCGAGCCTAGGGCGGAAGGTGTTCGCTGGCCTGATGGCGCTGACGGCTTTCGAGTTCTGGATCGCCTCGATGGCCTACGGGCCACTGCCCTACCCTGCGCTCACCTGGGTGCTGGCTCCCATTACCTGGCTGGCCGTGTCGGCGGCTGCCAACCCACTGCCTTATCTGGGCCTGATGGCCGTGCTCAAGGCCGGGTTGATCGTGCGGTACTTCATGCACGTGTCCCAGATCTGGAGTGCAGAGAAAGGCGTACATCCATGAGCACTGAAATGGCGACCCATGCCCAGCAGCAAACCGCTCACAACCGTCTGACCATCAACCGGCTGGGACTTTGGCTGTTCTTTCTCTCCGAAAGCATGATCTTCGTGATCCTGCTTACGGTCCGCTTCTACCTGCTAGAGACCTCCCGTCCGGAGGAGTTGAACCAGACCCTGGGCCTTATCCTCACCACCATTCTGCTGCTGAGCAGCCTGACAGCCTACCGTGCCGAAACCGCCATCGCCCACGGAGACCGACCCCGCTTTCTGCGCAATCTTCTGATGACTATTCTGATGGGCGTCATTTTCCTGGCAGGGGTGGTGGGACTGGAGTGGCGGGAGGCGCCTCATCTCGGTATCGTCCCCCAGTCTGGCTATGGAATCGCCTTCTTCTCCATGACGGGGATGCACGCCCTCCACGTGCTGAGCGGCGTCCTGCTCCTGGGGATGATCTACCTCAATGGGCGTCGGGGCGCTTATTCGCCGCAGAGCTACTGGGGTGTAGAGGCCAGCATCAAATACTGGCATTTCGTGGACCTGGTGTGGGTTTTCTTCTATCCTGCTCTGTATCTGGTGGTGTAGGGAGATGAATCCAACCTGGAAAGACCTGCTGTCCCTCTGGGAGTTCTGGCCCCAGATCATCTTGGCGCTGGTGGTCTTGGGCGCCATCTATGGCCTGGGGTGGCAACGGCTGCGTCAGCGGGGCTTCCGGCGGCTGGCCAACGGCTGGCGGCTGGCGGCCTTCCTGAGCGGTCTGGTGACGCTGGGGCTGGCGATGCTTTCCGCCATTGAGGTGCTGCAGGTATTTCTCTTCTCTATCCACATGCTGCAGCACCTTTTGATTACCACGGTAGGGCCTATACTCCTTTTGGTAGCCGATCCCTTCCCGTTCTTGATGTGGGGTCTTCCCCCCAACACGCGCCGTGCCCTGGCCGCGCTTATAGTCCCGAAGTCGCCTCTCCGTCGGCTGCTGCGGCAACTGACCACGCCGTGGATGGCCTGGGGACTCTACGTAGCCACCCTGTGGATTTGGCACACTCCCAGCGCCTACGATGCGGCCCTGCGCTACGAGTTGCTCCACATCCTGGAGCATCTGTCTTTCTTTCTAACCGGGCTCCTCTTTTGGTGGCACGTGACCGGTGCTGCGCCCCGGCTTCACGGTCGGTTGAGCTATGGGTTTCGCATGGCCTACGTCTTGGCGGCGTTGGCCCAGAACGAGGCCCTGGGGGTAGGCATCTCTTTCTATCGCCGCCCTCTCTACTCCTTTTACACCACCGTGCCCAGGCTGTGGGGTATCTCGGTTCTGGATGACCAGATGTTGGGTGGCGCCATCATGTGGGTGCCCGGAGGGATGATGTATGCTCTGGCGGCCATCGTCCTGCTGGCGCGCCTGCTTGATTATGAGGAGAAGAAGACCGCCTTGAGTCAGGAGGGGCGAACATGACACAGCGAGATCAGCGTAACCAGTGGCTCCGCCATCCTGAGGCGGAAGCCTTCGTGATGGGCAAGCTGGACCAGTTCGTCACCGACATGCCGTCGGTCCGGACGCTGCAAGCCAGACTGATGACTCGCACCAGCACCCACCTGGTGGACTGGCTGGATCATCTGGTGCTGGCCGATGGCGATGCGGCCCGAGG
>CAZGKH010000357.1:0-4763 GCA_964525665.1 uncultured Anaerolineae bacterium
AGCTCGCAATGACACTTGCCCCAAGACTGAAATGCACCTGGTAGAAATGCTCGATTGACAAAAACAAAAAGCGAAGCCGCCGACTTTTGCGCTCAGTCGGCGGCTTTGTTTTGCCCGAGGCCCTTTTGTTACTCGTCAGACTTCTTGTTGCCTCCACTGTCATGGCGGTTGTCGGTCACGTAGAAGCCGGGACCTTTGAAGACAATGGTTGGCGGTGAGAACACCCGTCGCACGTCACGATGGCCTCTTGGGCACTGTGCAACATGTGGGTCATTGAAACTCAGAAGGCGGTCGAAGTGTAGGCCACATTCGAGGCACTCGAATTCGTACACGGGCATAAGTACATCTCCTTGCGTCTTGCTTTTGGGAAATAGAAGATAGTGACAGATGGTACGCCGTGACCAAATCCCGACCGCTTTCGGGTTGCTGGGATTTGGTCATTGGCGCATCGGTTGGCCAACTTTGTTGGCACGGTTACTTGGCCTTAACTTTGATGGTCTTGGGCTTGACTTCCTCCGCCTTGGGCAGAGTCAAGGTCAGCACGCCGTTCTCGAACTCGGCTTTGGCCTTGTCTCCCACGATGGTGGTGGGCAAGGTCAACGAACGGCTGAACGCTCCATAGCGGCGCTCCTGGCGGACGTAGTTGGCTTCCTCGACCTTTTCCTCGGACTTGGCCTCGCCCTTGATGGTCAGTGTATCGCCCGTTATGGTGATGTCAATGTCCTCAGGCTTGACCCCAGGCACAGAGCTCTTGACTACCACGTCCTGGTCGGTTTCATACATATCCACCGCCAGGGTGCCAGCGCTCAGTGGAGCCGGCCAGTCAGTGCGCGGCCGCACGAAGCTCTCCTCAAACAGCCGATCCATCGCTTCCCTCAGGGAAATCAAATCCCGAAAGGGTTCCCAACGTACTATGTTAGCCATTATTGTTCACCTCCTTGTAAGTTTTCAACTTCATTGTACCTCAGTTGTGCTAGTATCAGTAGATGAGAAACCCTTGCTCCCGGGGGGCGTCCCCGCCACCCGGACGGGGGTGAGGACGCCCCTTTTGAGCGACTTTTCCCAGGTACTGAGTATCTCGCACACGACTCACCTTGCCATTACTTGACAGAGACGCTGATCTTCTTTGGTGTAACCTCGGGCGACTTTGGCAGGGTGATTTCCAACACACCATTCTCATAGCTGGCCGCGATTTTCTCTATGTCCACTTCAGCCGGCAGTTGGATAGTCCGGTGGAAGCTCCCGCGGTAGCGCTCGCGGTAGTAGTAATCTTCGTCTTTGATCTCTTCCTCGGGCTTCTGTTGCCCCTTGATGGTCAGGACGTCGCCGACAACGGAGATGTCTATGTCGTCCTTATCCACGCCGGGCAGTTCAGCTTTGACGATCACTCTGTCCCCGCAGTCGAACATGTCTAGCCGAAGGGACCACTCCCGCACTGTCCGGGCATGCCGAGCCCAGGGGTGCCAACTGACAGGCGATTCCTCGAGGAAGCGCTTCATCTCTTCATTGCTCATACCTCGAAACGGTTGCCATCTCCTGGCCCAGTAGGGCCGCCATCTCTTAATCATCATGGTCATTCTCCTTTTCTACAGATTTATCATCGTTTGTTGCAGTCTTAGCTCGTACCTAGGCTATTTTCTAATTCCCAGGGGAATCCGACGCTGATTTGCGTGCCTCTGTTCTCTTTCCATCGCCTCAGGCCATTCATCACGCATGCTACGGTCTCTTTCCCAACGTCACAGTGATGATTTGTTGCTCCCCATTGCCGTGCAGCACCGTCAGTTCAACTCGGTCGCCGGGGGAGGCGTAGCGCTCCAGGTGTACCAACAGATCATCGAAGTTCTTGACTGGCTGACCTGCAATGGCCACGATCAGATCGCCCCCAGCCTGCAAGTAGACCGGCTGACCGAAGTCTAGCCCCAGTAGGACATCGGTCTGGCTGGTCCCGGCCTGTAGCCCGGCCCTATCTGACGGCCCTCCCGGCTCGACATACATGACGTAGGCCCCCCGCGCCTCCTCAGGAAAGCCCAGCGCGCTGGCCCAGGCTGGGCTGTAGGTCTGCCCGGAGATGCCCAGCCAGGCATGATCGTAGTGTCCCTCGGCGATCAGCGCTGGCACCACCCGCTTTACGATATTGACCGGCACGGCGAACCCGACCCCGGCATTGGCCCGCACCACGGATTCGATCTGGGCGTTGATCCCGATCAATCGGCCCTGCGAATCGAGCAACGGTCCGCCGGAGTTGCCAGGGTTGATAGCCGCGTCAGTCTGGATGGCCTCGGGAATGTTGAAGTTTGTCAGCGAGGGGATGGTGCGTCCTATGGCGCTGACGGTGCCCTGGGTCAGGGTGCCTTCATAGCCGAAGGGATTGCCGATAGCGATAGCCCGCTGGCCTACCACCACGTCGTCAATGTTGCCCATTTCCACTGGCCGCAGCTCCAGGCCCTGGGGGTCAATCTTTACCACTGCTAGATCGCTGTCCCGGTCCACCGCCACCACTATTGCCGGCAGGGTCAGGCCATCGTACAGGGTGATCTGCACCTCGTCGGCGCCCTCCACCACGTGGGCGTTGGTGACGATATGTCCCTGATCATCCCATACGAATCCCGATCCCTCTCCCTGGGGGATGGTCTCTTCAGCGAACAGCTCCAGCCGGGCCAGGTTGGTCACGTTGACCACCGAGGGGTTTACCCTACGGTATACCTCAATCAGGATCTGGGATTCTACGTCTAACTGGCTCCCCGGAGCCGGAGGTGGGGTCTCGACCGGCTGGGTGGGTGTGGAGATTGACACGGGCGCCGGGGTGGGGGTGACCAGCACTTCCTTTTCCACCTCCACGATCCTGGTAACCTCGACTGGCACCTCTTTCTCGACCACCACGGTCTCGACCTTGATCACTTCTGTCGCCATCCTTGTTGCTACGCTTTCTACTTCACCCACCAATTTGCTGGGCCAAGCGGTGAAGCTGCAACTCAGGAGGGTCAGGCTCAAAACCATCAGAGCCGCTAACAAGACGTAACGTAGTCCGCGCTTATTGGTCTTCATTTTGCCTCTTCTCCTTCCTTCGCTTGCCTCTTTGAGTCTTATACAAACACGGCTTCTATGCTATTTGGGGGCCAGCAAATCCTCAAGTACAGGTGGCTTGGTCGGCCATAGGCCCTCCGCGACGAGCCATTCTCTTTCTCGATGGAGTGCATCATAGAATTTGTGGTAAGCTTGCTCCAGGGCCTGGGCGTGTTCGTAGTGAAGGAGGGTGGACTGCAAGCTAGCCAGGTAGAACCGGAGAGGCGCGACCTCAGCCAGCCGCTGGTTGAATCCTTCTTCATTCGATCCCCATCTCACCTCCATCTCACCCATCAGTGACTCTGTCTCGGCGGCTAACTGATTAGGTACGGTCTCCAGGCGATCGGTAAGTGCCAAGATCGGGGCGGGTGAGTGGAGCGAATACACTGTCTTATCTGGCCCTGAGATCATCTCCAGCGAACCACCGAAGGTGAAGAATTCGATGGATTTGTCGGATCGGTCATGCAGGATCAATCGCCCTGGGCAAGCGTGGGCAGAAGCCTCGAGCAGGGTGAACCAGTCCAACGTTCTCCATTTGACAATGCCCTTTGCATCCCGCAGCATCAAGCGTAGCCTATATGGGTCAAAGTGCTCGCCAGTTGGTTGCTGCTGGATGGCTACCAGTAGCCCGGTATAGCCTGGACTGTCGCGATGGGATTTGGGAAGCAAGTAGTAACCCCAGTGTTGCATTAGCTCCAACAAAGATTGTTCGTCCATGTTTCATCTACGTATGTTTCGGTGCCGAGATAGCTACCTCCACCTTCGATGGGCGAAGGAGCTCTCCGCGATAGAGGTAGCCCTTCTGCCTTTCTCCTACCACTGTTTCCTCATCGTCATCACTAGCTACAGTGCCTACTGCCTCGTGATAATAGGGATCAAAGGGCTCGCCTATGGCTTCCAGAGGTTCCACACCCTCCTGGCTCAGCAGGCGTTGTATTTCTCGACAGGTGAGCTTCACCCCGCCACGGAGACTATCTCCCTGTGAAGCTGGATGGTCGGAGGCGGGGTGATCAGAGTGCGCTAAGGCACGTTCCAGGTTATCGGCCACCGTCAAGAAGCTGCGCAGAAGGCGCTTTTTCTCTTCCTCGGCCTGGTCAGCGTAGCGGCGCTCTAGCCGCTTCTTGGTATTCTCCAGTTCGGCTGCTGCTCGCAGATACTTGTCCTTGTAATCATCTGCTTCCTGGCGGATCGCGCCCAGTTCAACTTCCGGAGACAGTGTGGCTTCCTCCTCAGGGGCTACCTCATCCGCCGTGATTTCAGGCTCGTCGTTGTGGCGGATGGTGACCGGTATCCGCACCTTCTTTTCGTTGTAGTCAGTCATAGTGTTGTGACCTCAGGGTTTGGAAGTTGGAGGTTGGGCATTGGAAATTGGAAGGCCCAAAAGTCCAATGTCCAACTTCCAATATCTAATATCCAATCTCCAACTACATCTCGCGGAACTCGCCTTCTACCACACCCTCATCGCTAGGATCAGTTGCGCCTGGGCCATTTCCTCCTGGCTGAGCCTGCGGCTGTTCGTACATCTGCTGGGACATGGCGTAGCTGGCTTGCTTCAGCTCTTCCATGACCCTGCGGATGCGGGCTATATCGTCGCTTTGCATAGCCTGGCGCAGCTCGCTGATCTTGCCCTCGATGGCCTGTCGGTCGGTATCCGAGACCTTATCGCCGAGCTCTCGCAGGGACTTGTCCATCTGATAAGC
>CAZGKH010000358.1:0-4761 GCA_964525665.1 uncultured Anaerolineae bacterium
TGCCCGAGAAAGTCGCCGTTGAAGTTACGTATAGCGTGTTCATACTCCATCTCCTTTTCTTTTAAGCGTCTTAGCGTCTTGGCGTCACAGCGTCTCAGCGTCTTGGCGTCTCAGCGGCTTAGCGTTAGTTTTGGGTGCGGCCTTGCTTGATCTGCTTTTCGACAGCGTTGATAAGGCCTTGTAAGATCTTGGCTGCCTCTTGGCGAGCCTCCTCCAGCTTGCCAACCTTTTCTCCATTGAGATAGCCAAGCCGATGGCTCAAGTGAATGTAGTACTCCACTTCCGACAAGGAAGCCCTGGCTATATAGAGAAAGTGCCTGAACTCTTTGAGATACTGTTTTCCAGAGCCCTCAGCGATGTTGGCGGCCACAGACACCACTGCGCGCCGCAACTGCGACGTCAACCCGTAACGCTCTTCTTTTGGAAAAGCCTTGCTGGCTTCGTAGATCAGTACCACCAGGTCATCGGCCTTCTCCCAAGCCATGATCTTGCGAAAATCCCTCATAACACCCCCTTTTTAGCGTCTCAGCGTCTCAGCGTCTCAGCGTCTTGGCGTCTTAGCGTCTCAGCGGCTCAGTAGCGTAGTCGCTTGGACGCCTGGACGCTACGACGCTTGGCCGCTTGGGCGCTTGGACGCTACGACGCTAGCACCAGCCGCATGTCAACGCCCACTACCCCCCGGCCAGCCTCGAACACGATGAGCGGGTTGATGTCCATCTCCATGATCTCAGGGAAATCGGTCACCAACTGCGAAAGCCGCAGCAAGGTATCCACTATGGCCTCCGTGTCCGAGGGTCTCTCGCCTCGGACCCCCCTGAGCAGGCTGTAGGCGCGGATCTCCTTGATCATCTCCTCGGCTTCCTGCCGGGAGAAGGGCGCTATGCGGAAGGCCACGTCCTTGAGAGCCTCGACGTAGATCCCGCCCAATCCAAACATCATCAGAGGGCCGAACTGAGGGTCGTTGTTCATGCCCACGATGACTTCTTTCCCCCTTCTCACCATCTCCTGCACCAAACAGCCCCAGATCTCGGCCTCCGGTATGTAGCGGGTGGCTCGGTAGACCAACAAATCGAAGGCGTCGCGCACATCGGTGGCGCTGGCGATGCCCAACTTGATACCACCTATGTCGGTCTTGTGGAGGATGTCGGGGGAAGTGATCTTCATCACCACGGGATAGCCGATTTCCTCGGCAATCTCTACCGCCTCCTCGGCAGTGGTGGCCAGCTTGGACGCGGGGATGCGGATGCCGTAGGCTTGCAGTATATCCCGCGCCTCAGCGTCGCCGATAGTCTGCCTCCCATCGGCCCTCACTTCGTCAAAGATGCGTCTCACTCTATCCTGACCAACATTGTACTCCTCGATCACCAGGGGAGGACGCTCCAGCCAGCGCCGATAGTCCAACATGGCCTTCAGCGCTCCCACTGCCCGCTCAGGAAAGGGATAGTTGGGCACCTTGTATTCGTTGAGTACCTTGATGCCAGCGCCGACCCTGGCCTGCCCCATGAAGCAGCCCAGGACAGGCTTGTCGTAGTCAGCGGCAAGCCGACCCACCGCCTCGGCCGTCTCTTCGATCTCGGTCATCACCTGGGGGGTGAGGATGACGATGACGCCATTCACGCCTTCATCCTTGAGAGCGGTCTCCAGCGCCATAGTGTAGCGGTCGGCCAGGGAATCCCCCAGGACATCTATGGGGTTGTAGATGCTGGCGGCGGTGGGGAGATTGCCCCGCAGGGCGTCAATCGTCTCCCGGCTTAACGAGGCCAGCGAGAGGCCCTCTCGCTCCAGGGCGTCGGTAGCCATAACGCCCGGCCCACCAGCGTTGGTGACGATGGCGATACGGCTTCCCTGGAGCACTGGCTGATAGGCGAAGGCCAGGGAATAGTCGAACAGGTGTTGGATGGACTCGGCCCTGAGCACCCCACTCTGGCGGAAGGCCGACTCGTAAGCCCGCGCCGATCCCGCCAGAGAGCCGGTGTGCGAGGAGACGGCCCGCGAACCAGCATCGGTGGACCCGGATTTCACAGCGATCACCGGAATGCGTCGCGTGACCCTGCGGGCGACTTCCATGAACTCTCTGCCATCGGAGAGGCCCTCTATGTAAGTGAGAACGACCTTGGAGTGCGGATCGTCCTCCCAGGCCGCTAACAGGTCAACCTCATCCACGTCGGCCTTGTTGCCCAGACTCACAAAGCGAGAGAATCCGATCTCGGCAGCCAGAGCCCAATCGAGGATGGCGGTGCAAAGGGCCCCGGACTGGGACATGAAAGCGATTTCTCCTTGGGGAGGCATCCCGGCGGCGAAGGAAGCGTCGAGCGGACAGATGGTATCTATGACCCCCAGGCAGTTGGGGCCGATGAGGCGCATCCCATGCCGTTTGGCGATGGCGATGAGCTCCCGCTCCATCCTCACGCCCTCCAGCCCGGCCTCGCGGAAGCCCGCGCTGATGATTACGACGCCCTTGACGCCTTTCTGACCACATTCTTCCAGCGCTGCGGCCACGTACTTGTTGGGGATAACCACGACGGCCAGATCTACGGGATCCGGAACGTCCAGGACGCTGGGATAACACTTGAGGGCCAGAATCTCATCGGCCTTGGGGTTGATGGGGTAGACCTGGCCTGGATAGCCACATTTAATCAGGTTCGATAGCACCCCATGACCCAGTTTCTCTTTGTCACGAGAGGCGCCGATCACAGCCACCGCTTGGGGGCAGGAAAACATTTCAAGCATGTCTATCTCCGTATGCATTAGTCAAAACACTGATGGGCAGGATTTGCGGAATCTTCCTCAGTCCAAGTCAGTTGATCCGTTAATCCTGCCGATCCGCTGTTCTCCCCAATGATATAACACAACCTCAAAAATAGCAAGTCCGAATGACGACGAATCTATGGATTGAACGAATGGAGGTGCTCCAACACGGATTCGTTTAGTCCTTGAATTCGCTGTGAAGTGCCATCAACCAATCCGTAAATCCTGCCGATCCGTGTTCTTCTTTGACAGAAACCAATGGATGTGCTAGAATAACTCAGACGAATGGCGGAGGAAGAGAATGCACAAACCATCAAAGACAGTCTATCTGGACCACGCCGCCACCACCGCCGTTGATCCGCGAGTGGTGGAGGCCATGCTCCCCTATTTCAACCCCAAGTACGGCAACGCTTCTAGCATCTACAGACTGGGCCAAGAATCTGGCAAAGCCATTGACCAAGCCCGGCGCACGGTGGCCGATGTCCTGGGGTGCCAGCCCGAAGAGGTTATCTTCACCAGTTGCGGCACCGAAAGCGACAACCTGGCCTTGCGTGGTGTGGGCTGGGCGCGGCGCAACCTGGGAAAAGGCAACCACATCATCACCTCATCCATCGAGCACCACGCCGTAGGCCACACCTGTGAGCAACTGGAGAAGCACTTCGGCTTTGAGATCACCTATCTGCCAGTGGACAGGTACGGGGTAGTTGATCCCGATGACGTTGGCCGAGCCATCAAGGACGACACTGCCCTCATCAGCATCATGTACGCCAACAACGAAGTGGGCACTATTCAGCCCCTCGACGAGATCGGCAAGATCGCCAGGGAAAAGGGTGTTCCGCTCCACACCGATGCTGTGCAGGCTGGCGGCTCTCTCAACATGAACGTAGACGAATTGAACGTTGACCTCCTCTCCCTCTCGGCGCACAAATTCTACGGGCCGAAGGGGATCGGCGTGCTCTACGCGCGCCAGGGTGTGCCCCTGCTGCCCACCCAAACTGGCGGCGGCCACGAGCGCAACCGCAGGGCCGGAACCGAGAACGTGCCTTACATTGTTGGGCTGGCCACCGCGCTGAAGATAGCCTACGATGAGTTGGAGACCAACAACCAGCGCATCACCGCCCTACGGGATCACCTGATCGGGGGCGTTCTGGAAAGCATAGATGAGGTAGAGCTTACCGGCCATCCCACCAACCGCCTGCCCACCAGCGCCAGCTTTGTCTTCAAGTACATCGAGGGGGAGGCCCTGCTGCTCAATCTAGACCTGGCGGGGATCTCTGCCTCCAGCGGCTCAGCATGTAGCACCGGCTCTTCGGAGGCGTCTCACGTGCTGCTGGCCATGGGCATCCCCCCTGAAGTAGCCCACGGCAGCTTGCGCCTGACCCCGGGCAGGGAGAATTCCCCAGAGGACATCAACTACATATTGGATACACTGCCCGGCATCGTCCAGAAGCTGCGGGCCATGAGTCCACTGTACAAAGAGAAGTAGCGAGCCGGACTCCCATTTCCGGCTATCCGGCGGCCCCTCGGCTACCCCTTCGACTTTGCCCAGGGCAGGCGTGGAAGCCGCCCCGGCTGGTTTTTCAGAGAGGAAGAGCACAATGGCCAAGCAAGAATCTCTATTGAGCAAGATTGAGGATTGGGTAAGGGAAGGGTTGATCTCTCCTGAGCAGGCCGAGGCTCTCAAGCGGAGGGAGGCAGAGAGTGCAACGATGTCACTAGCCCGCCAGGTGAAGGCCGATGAGATCTTTGTTTACCTCGGCAGCCTGGTCGTCTTCCTGGCGATGGCTTTCCTGGTGGGGCTGAACTGGGAAGCGCTGGGGAGCGCAGGTAGGATACTCTCGATACTCGTTCCCACAGTTGTCATGCTGGCGTTGGGCTGGCACGTGTCCTGTGCGGACAGTACAGGGCGGCTGCGCGGCTCGGAGAGCACCGAGGAAGCGAGGCAGTTGCGGTTCAGGCGGGGGGCACAGGCCCTGTGGCTGGGAGCCTGCCTGCTGAGTGTGGTATTCTTCA
>CAZGKH010000359.1:0-4740 GCA_964525665.1 uncultured Anaerolineae bacterium
AGATAATCGAGGTAACTTTGCCAGCAGAGGCACTGCCGGAAACCTCCGAAGTCTTCAGTTGACACTAATGGTTGCGAATACAAACTACTGGCCTACCGGATCGTAACTGTACCGTCTTCCCGTATCGCGATCCGGTCGCCGTCCTGGACGGTCTCCAGGAACTCGTCGCCCAGTTGGTCTACGGTGACGATCCGTTGGCCGGCCCATACGTTGGCCACAATCAGCCCGCCTGCAGCCAGGGAATCAATCTGCTGGGAGAACAACATGGCTTTGGGGGCAATGCCCATTTGGGCCACTCTTTGCCACACCGCTCCGGCTGACGTGGAGCCGGTGGTCTTGGGAAGGCATAGAATCTTGTCGGTTAGGTTTTTGCCATAGAGTTCCTGGTTGCCGCTGTCAGCGCATCGAGCCGCCTCCACCTGGATATGGATGCTGGTGTAGAAGCTGGCATAGGTATTGAATCCCATGTGTGTTGCCAGGGCTTCGCCTTCTAGGTTGCCTGCAAGAATCGCCCTCCCCTTGAATGATCCGGAGACCCTAAAGGTTTCAGAAACCTTTAGGGTCTGCAGGAAACCACGGGCTCTCAGCCACCTCACCATCTCCAGCAGGGCCTCGTCGCGCCGCCGAATGACCTTCGCGGCACGGCCCGGAGGCCAGTCGAAGAACCCTTTGCCCGCCTTCGCTCCCAGCTCACCGCGCGCGACCTTATCTCGGATCAACGGCCTGGGCTCAGTAGAACGGTCCAGCTCAGGAAGCAGGTAAGTCTGAATCGCCTGCGTGAGATCCAGGCCGCCCAGGTCAACCGTCTCCAGTGGGCCGAGCACGGGCAACCGCAGACCGAAACTCAGCCTGGCGATGAGGTCCACGTCCTCGGGGCTGGCGATGCCCTCGGCTACGATGGCAATCGCTTCTCGGCGCATGGCGTGCTGCAGGCGATTGCCGACGAAACCAGCCACGTCCTTCCTCACCAACGCTGGATATTTGCCCGCATATTCGAGGAGCGCGATGGTGGTCTCGACCGCCTCAGCGGAGGTGTGATCTCCAGGCATCACTTCCACGACCGGGATGACGTAGGGTGGGTTCCAGAAGTGCGTTACCAGGAACCGCTCCGGGCGGCTCAGCGCGACGGCCATATCGCGGACGCGAAAGCTAGAGGTGGTGCTGGCGATGACAGCGTGGGCTGGGCAGTGCTCCTCCAACTGGCGCAGCGCGTCCCGCTTGACGTCGAGGTTCTCAAACACAGCTTCCACGATGAAGTCAGCCTGGGAAGCAGCATCGGCCAGATTGGAGGCCAGAGTGATACGTGCTGGCACAGTCGCAGCCTGGTCTTCACTGATGAAGCCGTGCTCGACACACGTCTCGAGATTG
The DNA here is from genome assembly GCA_964525665.1 of uncultured Anaerolineae bacterium. GTDB lineage: Bacteria > Chloroflexota > Anaerolineae > VGOG01 > VGOG01 > CAYMKL01. The sequence goes on from CAZGKH010000359.1 coordinate 1,369, forward strand.
GCTTGGATACGCGGGATCGCTTTTTCTAGAACTCCCGCATCGCTGTCGGCCAGGGCCACCTGCAAACCAGCCAGGGCGAACACCTGGGCTATGCCGTGTCCCATCGTGCCGGCGCCGATGACGGCGACGTGGTTGATTTTCACCTATGGGTTCCCCTAACTTCTCGCTTCAAGTTCTCGTCCTGGTCGGCCGCGGCCACTATCTTTCTGAGTTCCTGCCTCACGTCCTCGGGCAGTGGCGCTGGGCGGTGGTTTTTCAAGATCCAATCAATGGCCTCGTGAGCCACCTCCACCGGGTCCCTGTATTTCTCCCCTGGCAGTTGTGATTTCTCAAACAGGATGGATGGCGGCCAGAGCTGGGGAAGCTCGTCGGCCGTGCGCCGCTGGGCCAGGAACATGCCTCGGGGACCTATCTCCCGTACCATATCGAAAGCCAAGGTATCATCGTTCACCTCAATCCCGTCGGTGACGATGTCTATGGCCTGCAAGATCTCGCGGTCAAACAGAATTCTCCTCATGTCCAGCAGGCTTACGGCTTCTATCATGCCACTGGGACCGAATGACATATCCGCCCCGGCCATGACCGCCAGGATATGGCCATACAGATTCTCTCTGCCTGCCTGCCAGCTATTGAGTTCATAAGCACTTCCTCCAAAGGACTTACAACTCGTAATTGGCAGCCCGTTGGAATGGGCCAGCTGAACAGCGGCGGCGCTGGTGATCTGGGCGAAGGATGACCCCATGAAGTAATTTGCCGTTCGTGGGTCAATGATCGAGGGGATAATGGATATGTAGTTGGGAGTCCCTGGGTAAGCAATCTGTATCAAAACGCAGCCGCTCAACGCCTCTGCCAATCCCGTAGCCAGGGCAGCGGCTTGATATGGCGGAGCTGTCAAACCCAGGGTGGGCATGGACATAAGCCCTACAGCCAGGCCGGCTTCGGCGAAAGCAAGGGCCGACTCTATACCTCCTTTGTCCTGAGCAAGAGGCGCGATGGCGCACAATAGAAGCGAGAAAATCGGCCTTTCCCTTAGTTTGTCCCTTCCCCCAGCAATGACAGAGGCCATCTCAATGGTGTACTTGGCTGAGACCTCGTCCATAACCGATTCTGTCTGGAGGTGCTTTTCGGTGTTATTAAAGCAGGCTTCCACTCCGTGAATCGGCGCGGTTACGCCTTTGCCATGTGCGCTAACCGTCGGCCAGACCAGCGACACTATGGGAAGATAATCAGCTATCTTCGCCATATTTTCCACATCACTCTTAATAGAGTGCCGTCTCTCGCCAGTTTCCAGGTCCACGATTTTGGGCGCTTCGCCACTACAATAGAAATAGGTGCCGTCCTCTCCTCCTATGTCGGCATCGAGTTCCGGCCTTCTCCCACACAGAGTATAACGCCTGGGAGCCTTTTTCAAAGAATCAATCACTAACTGGCCTGGGATTTTGACAAGTTTCTTGTCAAAATCTACGTTGGCCCCAGCATCGGCGAAGATGTTCAGCGCCTTCTCCGACGGCATCATTATCCCGACTTCCTCCAGGATACTCAGGGTGGTCTGGTTTATCTGTTCTATATCCTCGTCATCGAGTATGCTGATTCTTAGCTTCGACTTAACAGGTTGTATACTGGCTCTTCTTTCCGTTAGTTTGATCATTTCAAAAACCTCCTTTTATTTAGTGGATTCTGGTATGCTCACCTTATGCTCGCAGCGGACCCTAGTCCGCTGAGGCCGCTGGACTAGGGTCCAGCGGGAGCAGATGAGTGTGGCCCGACAGCGCCGCTACCACTGATGACAGCGCAATGTCTCAATGATGATGTCCACCCCCTCTCCCGCTTGCTGCTGGGTGATGATGAGCGGCGGGGCGAAGCGCAGAGCACTCGCGCCGCACTTGGTGATGGCCATCCCGCTGGCCCCGATTTCCTTGATCATCGCCTTGATGATCTCACTGGCAGGGCTGCCATCGGCGTTGATCAGCTCCACTGCCACCATCAACCCTTTGCCTCGCACGTCCCCGATGATGGGCAACTTCTGCTGGGCCTCACGGAACCGACTCTGGATGTAGTCGCCCACCTCCACGGCGTGGGCCATCAAAGTCTCTTCTTGAATGATCCGCAAGCTGGCCAGGCCGGCCCGACAGGCGATGGGGTTGCCGCCGAAGGTGGTGCCCTGGGCCGCCGGAGGCCAGGCGTCCACCAATTCCGCTCTGGCCAGCATCGCCCCCAGGGGCAAGCCGCCTCCCAGCGCTTTGGCCAGGCATAAGACATCGGGGACCACGCCCCAATGCTCCACGGCGAACATTTTCCCCGTGCGTCCCAGCCCCGTTTGCACCTCATCGGCAATGAGCAGCGCTCCGTGACGGTCGCAGATCCCCCGCAGGCCCTGGAGGAAGCCATCGGGAGGGACGATGTAGCCGCCCTCGCCGGCGATAGGCTCGACGATGATGCCCGCCAGGTCTTCGGGCGGGACCACTGTCTGCAATGCCTTTTCCACCAGGTTGAGGCAGGCCAGCCCGCACGTCTCTGGCGATTCGTGCTTCAGGGGGCAGCGGTAGCAGTACGGGTAGGGAGTGTGATAGACGCCCGTCAGAAGGCCGGCCAGGCGTTGGCGGTAGATGGTGTTGCTGGCAGTGAGGGCCAGGGCTCCCATAGCCCGTCCGTGGAAGCTGTCGGTAAAGGCCAGGATCATTGAGCGGTTGGTGACGTAGCGGGCCAGCTTGATGCCCGTCTCCACCGCCTCCGACCCGCTGTTCATCAGGATGCCCTTGCCGTTCTGGAGATCGCCAGGGGCGACGGCCTTGAGCGCCTCCAGCAGGTCCACGTAAGGCTCCATATAGCCCACGTGGCAAGCGCCGTGGATGAGGGTGCGGGCCTGGTCGCAGATAGCCTCCACCACAGCGGGGTGACAGTGTCCCACGTTCATGGTGGCGATGCCGGCCACGAAGTCCAGGTACTTGCGGCTCTCGACATCGTAGAGGTACACCCCTTCGCCCCGCTGGAAGACGATGTCGGTGTATCTGTAGATGGCCGCGGCTACGGCGTCGTGGTCGCGTCCGATCAGCTCTGATGATTTGTTCACTTCAGCTTTCTCCTCTCGAGACCCTAAAGGTTTCCCAAACCTTTAGGGTCTGTTATCTCCCCACTGACCAGAATCTCCACCAACTCTTCGTCGGGAAAGAATCTGGCCGTGGTGTAGGCCCGTAGTTTGTTAGAGTTGGTGAGTATGGCCTCTCCTGCGCTCAGATCGTTATCAAAGAGCTGCATGGGGCAACCTACGCTGAGCTTCACACCGGCGCGCTCAAGCCGTTCGTAAGCCTCTACATCGGCCTTGAATTTGTGCAATACCTGCGGGGCGGCACACAAAGTGGTCTTGACTGCAAG
>CAZGKH010000360.1:0-4738 GCA_964525665.1 uncultured Anaerolineae bacterium
CCGCCGGGTTCCGGGGTATTGTCCGCGACATCACCGAGCGCAAGCGGGCGGAGGAACAACTCGCCCATATGGCCACTCACGACGCGCTGACCGGCCTGCCCAACCGGATGCTGTTCAATGACCGCTTCATCCTGGCGGTGGCTCACGCAGACCGCAACCAGCAAAAGCTGGCCGTGATGTTGCTCGACCTGGACTACTTCAAGGACGTTAATGACACGCTGGGGCACAGCGTGGGAGACCTGTTGCTGCAAGTTGTTGGCGATCGCCTTACAAGCCTTCTGCGCAAGGGTGATACCGTCGCCCGCATGGGTGGCGACGAGTTCATGCTGTTGTTACCAGAAACCGCTCAGGAGGAAGACGCGGCCAACATTGCCCAGAAGATCCTGGAAGCCTTTCGCAAGCCCTTTGTGTTTGATGACCACGAACTCCGTATCACCACCAGCATTGGGATTGCCTTGTATCCCGATGCTGGTGAAGATGGTGACACCCTGATGAAGAATGCCGACATTGCCATGTACCGCGCCAAGGACCAGGGCCGGGACAACCACCAACGCTACACTCCGGCCACAAAGGTTGAAGCCCTGGAGTGACTGGTAGTGGGTCCTTGACATTCTTGCTTGCTGGGAGAACGCAACATGAAAGAACGACATAAGACAAAGGCGCAGCTCATTGACGAGTTGATGGAATTGCGCCAACGGATCGCCGAATTCGAAGTGGTGGACACCGAGCGCAAGCGGACGGAGGAGGCCCTGCGCCGCCAGCGGGATGAACTGGCTGCTCGCAGCGCCATCCTCAGCGTGACCCTGCGCACCACCGATCTGGATGAATTGTTCGGCCTCATCCTGGACGAGGTGCTGGGCTTCCTGGGGGTGAAGTTCGGGAGCATCCATCTGGTGCAGGCCGACCGCGTGGTGCTGCGGGCCTGGCGCGGCATCTCGGCCGCTTTCCGCGCTCAGGTGCTCGCCTTCCCCGCCGACGACCCACCCGACTGGATGCGGGAGCTATGCGTCGTCCACGAGCATCTGAATGATGTAGAGGTGACGCCTGAGTTCGCCAAAGGGGAGGGCATCCAGGCCTGGGCCTCTATTCCCCTGCGCTTGCCCCCCAAGGATGGCGGAGAAGGGAGATGGCTTGGCACTCTCATAGTGGGCAGCCGTCGCTATGAGGCCCTGAAGGAAGATGCGGTGCGGGGGCTGCAGGTTATGAGCGATCAGTTGGCGCTGGCCATTGAACACACCCTCACCCTCCGCCAGGCCCTGGAGCGACTGGCCCGCCTGCAAACCCTGCGCGACATTGACAAAGGCATTATCCAGCGAATGAACCTGCGAGACATACTGCACGTCGTTCTGGAGCGGGTGCCGAAGGAGCTGGGTGCCGATGCCACCGCTATCAGCCTGTTCGACGAAGAACAAATGCGCCCTGAGGTTTTCGTGATGCATCTGCCCAATGGAACCTTCGTTGAGGAAGAGGCGTTCGAGCTGGCGGAGAGCCTGCTCCACTGGTTCGTGGAGCGCCAGGAGCCGGTGATCATCTACGATCTGGCGCGGGATCCCCGCGTGCAGGTGCATCGCGAGTGCATCCGCAATAGTAAGCTCATCTCCTATCTCGGCGTGCCCCTCGTTGTTCACGACGAGACGATTGGCATCCTGCACATCATGACCACGCAGCCCAGGGTGTTTGCGGACGAGGACGTGGGGTTTTTCCGCACCATGGCCGGGCAAACAGCGATCGCCATCGAGAACGCACGACTGTACGAGGCAGTTAAGCAGGAGTTGGCTGAGCGGATAGTGGCGGAGAAGGCACTGCGAGAGAGCGAGGAGCGCTATCGCAGCCTGTTTGACGACGTGCCTGTGGGTCTCTACCGAAGCACGCCGGAGGGTCAGATCCTGGACGCCAACCCGGCCCTGGTGGGGATGCTGGGCTACCCAGACCACGAATCGCTGCTGGCGGCTAGCGCGGCCAACCTGTACGTGGACGCAGAGGATCGCCGGCGATGGCAGGCCCTGATAGAGCGCGAAGGGGTGGTGGGTGATTTTGGAGTCCAATGGCGTCGCCGCGACAGCACGGTCATTTGGGTGCGGGATAGCGCCCGCGCCATCCGTGATGCCAGCGGTCGTCTGTTGTACTATGAGGGGGCTGTGGAGGACATCACCGAGCGCAAGCGGGCGGAGGAGGCGCTGCGCGAGAGCGAGGAGAAGTCGAGGGTGCAATACAAAGGCATCCCCGTCCCACCTACACCTGGCAGAGGGTAGGGGAGAACTTTGTGCTGGTAGACCATAACGATGCTGCCGTGGCGATTACGCAGGGCAAGATCGCCGATCTCGTGGGGATAGAAGCCAGGGAAATGTACCAGGATATGCCAGAGATACTGGAGGAATTTTCACGATGCTTCACTGAAAAGACCTCGATCGAGCGGGAGATGCTTTATCGGTACAAGTCTACCGGCGAAAGCAAGTATCTTGCGGCTAAATACGCCTTTGTGCCGCCTGATCTGGTCTTGGTCCACACGGAAGACATCACGGAGCGCAAGCGGGCGGAGGAAGAACAAGCCCGTTTGCGGCGACGGTTGGAAGCGCTGTGGGGGATGGCCCGCCTGGTTGACGCGGACTATCGAACCTTGTGCGACCACGTCCTGGCCGAAACCGTTGCTATGACCCAGAGCTGCTACGGTTTCTACGGTTTCCTCGATGAAGATGAGAGTGTGATGACGCTCTATTCCTGGTCGAGGGAAGCAATGGAAGATTGCCAAATCCAGGACAAGCCCCATCAGTTTCCTATCGCCAAGGCCGGGCTGTGGGGCGATGCGGTGCGCCAGAGGAAGACGCTCATCATCAACGACTATCAGGCAGAGCATCCCAGCAAGAAGGGTCTTCCGGACGGTCACGTGTCGCTCACCAGGATACTGGTGGTCCCCATCTTCAGTCACGGCCGCATCGTCGCCCTGGCAGCCGTGGCCAACAAGGCGACTGAATACACCGAGGAGGATGCTGAGCAGATCAACGCTTTCGTGACCAGCGCCCAGGCCATTCTGGAGAGGAGACAAGCAGAGGATGCGCTGCGGGGGTCTGAGGAAAGATACAGGACATTGTTTGAGACCACCCGGGAGGGGATAATCACCTCTGGTCCTGACGGCAGGCTGCTGTCGGTGAACCCGGCCACGGCCGCCATGCTCGGCTACGAGAGCCCAGAAGAGCTGGTGGGCATGTCTGGCGTCGAGTTATATTCAGATCCAGAGCAGAGGAAGGTGTTGTTCAAGGAGTTGATGGAGAAGGGCTATGCCGAGGACCATGAGCTAACGCTCGCGAGAAGAGACGGTACGCCGGTCTATATCCTGGGTAGTTCCACTATGCACAGGGATATGGAGGGCAATATCCTGCGAGTAGAAGGCATCTTCATGGACATCACCGAGCGCAAGCAGGCGGAGGAACTGCGGGTGGCGAAGGAAGCAGCCGAGGCCGCCAACCGGGCCAAGTCCCAGTTTCTGGCTAACATGTCCCACGAACTGCGCACCCCGCTGAATGCTGTTATCGGTTTTTCGCAGGTACTGCAGGAACAATACTTTGGCGAGCTCAATGAGAAACAGGCAGAGTATGTAAACGACATTCTGGGAAGTGGAAAACATCTCCTCTCCCTGATCAACGATATCCTGGACCTTTCCAAGATAGAAGCGGGCAAGATGGAGCTTGAGCTCTCCAGAGTGAACATAGAGGAGCTTTTAGAAAACAGCCTGGTTATGATCAAGCAGAAGTGCTTGAAGCATGGAATCAGCCTTGACCTCCGCATCCCCCAGGAGCTGGGGGGACTCGAAATCACCGTAGTAGATGAGCGAAAGCTCAAGCAGGTGATGTTCAATCTTCTCTCCAATGCAGCCAAGTTCACCCCTGATGGTGGAGCAATTGGGGTGGAGGCCGGGGGGGAGGGAGAAGAGCTCATCATCAGCGTCTCAGATACCGGTATAGGTATTGCTCCAGAGTACCACGAGAAGATCTTCGAGGAGTTTTATCAGGTGCGTGGTGGTCTGACGGGAAAGACGCCTGGCACGGGATTGGGGCTATCCCCGACCAAGCGCATGGTGGAGATGCATGGCGGGAGGATCCGGGTGGAGAGCGAAGGGGAGGGGAAGGGGAGTCGGTTTTCGTTTACCCTACCTATTCGAGGAAACGATTAGCGGATTTTCGATTGCCGATTGCCGACTTGTCAATCGGAAATCGTAAATCGCAAATCGAAGTTGAATTGGCAAAACCTCCTATGCCATGGAGGGGGATAAAGAAAGGGTGCTGCAAGCGGGTTGCGACGGGTATCTTACCAAGCCCATTGATATCGAGGGGTTTCTGGAAAAAGTGGCGGAGCTCTTACAGTAACGAGGGAAGAGGAATGAGTAACGAGTGACTCATTACCCGTCGCTCGTTACTCCAGAGTTCTCTCGGAAAAGGGTAGCAGCCCAACCTGGTTGGGCGTCATTGGTCCCAAGACGGCCAATGCGATTGGCCTGCTACCCGTACGAAAGATGGCTACAGGGACTTTCCGGGAGATCTCTCCACAGTGTGGAGGAAAAGATGGAGAAGAGGCCGAAGATCCTGGTAGTAGACGATGAAGATTGGAATCTGCGTTTGATGGAGGCCTTGTTGATTCCTCTGGGCTATGAGGTGATCCTGGCCCATGACGGGGAAGAGGCCCTCCAAAAAGTAAACCACCCCGCAGCAAGCTGCGGGGCATTCCCAGCGGAATGATTGTATTG
>CAZGKH010000361.1:0-2761 GCA_964525665.1 uncultured Anaerolineae bacterium
CCTGACTCAGCGATACCTACGTGTTGTATACCACACCGCCGATGCTGTACGTGGAAGTGGCAGCAGGCGACACCCTGACCCGCACCGTTACCGTGCTGGCCTACGACGAGCTGGCAGCGGTAGAGACCATGTACCTGAGCAACGACCCGCTGATGATCGAGGGGGTGGTGACGTTGCCCTACACTGACACGGTGGAGTGGACCTTCGACGAGCGGCGGGTGGTGTGGGTGCAGGTGGAGGACAGCGTGGGGAACATCACGGATCCCTACCCGGCCTATGCGGCCATTGTCTGTCCTGGAGACCTGGACGGCGATCTTGCGGTGACGGTGGCCGATGTCATGATGGTGGCAGGCCGCTGGCGCACGTCCTGTACCGACCTGGATCCCGATAGCAACCCTGGCACGCCCAACTACGAGGGTCGCTACGACCTCGATCATGACTGCCAGATAAACATTGTGGACATCATGAAGGTGGCAGCGAATTGGGGGGTGGCCTGCGAGTGAGAGAGCGGGTTGAAACGCCGAAAATGCGAAAGGCCACGAAAGTTGCACAAAGCTTTCGTGGCCTTCATTTACCTGTGCATGGCTTCAACTGCGCCGCCCACCTCAGCACAGCGAATCATATATCCCCATGATCTGCCTCCCCGCCTGCTCCCAAGAATACCGCTCTATCGCCCGCTGCCGCAAACCTGCCCCCAGGGCGGCAGCCTTCTCTTCGTCTGCCAAGACGGAGCCTAGCGCCTCGGCCAAAGCGGTGGGATTGCCCGGCTCAGCGTAGACTCCCCAGTCGTCCAGGTACTCGCGGCTGACAGGGGTGTCGAAGGTCACGGTGGGCAGGGACAGGGCCATGTAGTTCAACAGCTTGCCGCTGCCCTCGGTGGCCGAGATCTTGGTGGATACGGCCACGTCGCCCAGGGCCAGGAAGCGCGGCGCTTGCTGGTAGGGCATCTTGCCAGTGAAAGTGACGTTATCGGCCAGACCCAAGCTGTGGGCATAGTCCCGATAGCCCTCCTCGCCTGGAAAGCCCATGATCAGGAAATGGACGTCGGGGCGGGTCTTGATCAACTGGGCCGCCGCTTGCACCAGCAGGGAAGTGCCCTGGTACTCGGCCAACAGGCCCAGATAGACCACGACTTTGCGCTCTGGGGGGATGCCCAGGTGAGCCTTCAGGTTGGCTCGTTCCTCCTCGGTGAAGGCGTCGCGGCGAAAGGTGTCGGTGTTGACGCAGTCGGGCACGATGTGAATGCGTTCGGAATCGCAGTTGAAATCGTTTCTCAGCAGGTCAGCCGCGTGACGGGAGCTGGTGATGATGGCTGGAGAGATGCGGTCAATTGTTTGCTCAACCCAGCGCATGGGACCGTAGAGAGCGCCATCGGGGTTCAGAAAGTTGTGATCGGTCATCTCGCCCGTCATGCTGCCCTGAAAGTCGAAGACCGAGGGCACGCCCCGCAACTTGCCCAACACGTAGCCGATCAGAGCCCCCTCGTGCAGGTGGCCATGGATGACATCAGGCTTATTGCGCAGAGCCACTTCCAGCGACTTAATGGAGAGCAGAGCGTCGAAGGCCAGTTTGTGCCGGGAGCATCCCACCTCGTAATCGTGCCGCCAGGGAATGGGTCTGGTGCGAACAATGTCCACGCCATTCATGTCTCGCCCCTTGTAATAGGTGACGACAGTGACCCGGTTGTTCAACTCCATAAGGGCTGTGGCCTCTTCTAGAATTCTGACATGGCATCCATATGAGTTAAAGAAACTCGTCGGAGCGATCATGAGGATGTTATAAGTTCGTCTGGTCATCAAGGCTCTTTCATCGTTCGCTGCAGGTCTCTCAGCGGTTCGCCGAAGGTCTCCGACCGAGGCGGAGAGGGCTCGGTCGGAGACCTTCGCCCAGCAGAGGCGCCTTACTCGACCTTCGGCCATCAGAGGTACCTTACTCCGTTCCCGCTATCACCCACACCTTTCGCAGCAGAACCCGGTCATCCACGCTTTCCCCATCTTCGTTGAGGACCGGCAGCCGCACCGCCGCCCCTGCATTGTACAAGCCTATCTCGATGGCGTATCGGCCCGACGGAGCGTTGGGGTCTATGATGATGTTATACCTGTCTACTACCACTTCGCCTTTTATCCACAGCGTCGTGGGATGCTCACCTTGCCTCGGCGGGTTGTCCTGTTGCCCCCAGATGCGATTATCCTCGTCAATCAGGTGGGTGAACACCGTGTAGCTGGTATCCATCTGTTTAAGGCCCCGCCAGTAGAGGGTCAGGAGCAAGACCTCGCCAGGACTGAACTCCGTTCCCTGCAAGTCATAGCCCAGGAACTCCACCAGCCCCCCAAAGTTGGCCTGGTGTGGATGCTCGATGGTCGGAGCGTCGAACTCGCGCTCGATCTGGATCACCTGTATCTTTCCCATGTCGAGAGCATAACCCTCGGTGGAGGACGCTCCCAACAAGCTGGCCAGAAGGCTTTTGGGCTGAGCGATTTCTGGCTCGCGCAGCACAATCCCCACGTAGTAATCACCGCCAGGGGCTTCAGGGGGAATGCGCAGAGCGTGCTGTCCCTTCACGATCTCCCCCTCATCCCAAAAGCTGGTGGGGTATCCGTCGCCAGCAGGCTGAATCACTTCTTCGGCCCAAAGCTGCTTGTGCTCGTCCACCAGACGGAAGTAAAAGGAGTAGTCCTCCGCCAGTGTGCTGGGCGAGGTCTCCAGTGTGCTGGGCGAGGTCTCTGACCGAGCCCTCTTGGCTTGCCAATATGGCTGCACC
>CAZGKH010000361.1:2861-4710 GCA_964525665.1 uncultured Anaerolineae bacterium
TGTGCTGGGCGAGGTCTCTGACCGAGCCCTCTTGGCTTGCCAATATGGCTGCACCCACACCCAATCCCCTGGTCGGTAGCTCCCCTCGCTGAAGTCGTAGCCCAGGAGCCGCAGGTCGCCAAAATCCATGACCCGACGATGTTCCAGGGGCAACGCGGCCACAGTAGGCGGGGAGGCCGGCTTTCCCACCTGAAGCATCCCGATGTCCACTGTTGTCCCCTGGGGGTTTGGATCCTCACCGATGATGGCCAATTGCCGGCTCTCGTCGTGAACCACCATCTCCAGGCTGTACCACCCCGGCGGAGTGCCGGCATCAATCAAAAGCTCGTAATCGTCTTTGATGACCTGACCCAGTGGCCATTGCGATGTGGGATAGTGACCGTTGAGGGGAGCGCGATCGGCCCGCCCCCAGAGCCGCTTGTCCCCATCGAGAAGGCGCAACGAGACTCCGTAGTCCTCCTCCAGCTCTTGCTGGGCTTTCCAGTACAGATTCAGATGCACAAACTGTCCACCAGCGGCGGGCCTGCCCGACAGATCGTAACCCAGGAACTGGAGCTTGTCCTCGAACTTGGCCTCCATCGGGTATTGAACCTCAGGCAGGGCGTCGAGGGCGGGCGGACTGGTCAGAAAGCAGTAGGCTTGCACCAGAGAGGCGTAGCTGTGAAAGCTCTGCTCATCCACCAAGAAAGCGTTCTGCTCCAGCCAGTTTTTGGGTAGGAAGTCCGGGTCGCCCCAGGGCGGTGTGTGGGTGATGGCCAACCAGATGCGGTCATACTCGGCCATCAGCTTCTCAAGGGCAGAGATGGTGTCTTGGGCGGGGCTGGTCAGCCTCGGCAACCCCGTCCAGGGCAGGCCAGCGTCGGCATAGTATTGGTAGATCTGGGAAGCATGGGGTGGGTCTACCACGATGACATCCCCTGGCTGGGCGTGGGCCTTGAGGTACTGGCCCCAGGCCCGGTGATCGTCCTTGGCGTATTTCTCGTTGTGAAAGTACTGCTGAGTGGAGTGGGCCGAGCCCGCAATCATCAAGGCCAAACAACTGGCGAAGACCAGCGGCCATCTCTGCTTGATGGTTGCCAGCCCCACAGCTAGAATCAGATAAAAGGCCGGGCTGATCATTATCAAATGGCGAATGTTCATGTAGGCCGGCCGGACATAGGAGAGGAGGTAGATTGCCAGGACGGGTACTAACAAGTAGATCAAAGCCGATAGGGGTTTGTTGGATATTGGATATTGGGTATTGGGTATTGGATATTGGATATTGGAGGTTGGAGGGCGGCGGAAGGTCCTCCAGACTATGGCCAGAACCCCGATCAGAAGGACGGCCCGAAAGACCCAATGGACGGCCAAGACTCGTTCGGCACTGACCGATATTCCCAAACTGAAGGAGTTGGACACGTCGCGCAGGAGTTCGAGCAAGGGGATGAAGCGGAACCCGGCCATCTGTCCTTTCGGCAAGACAGAGAATCCGTAGTAGAGGATGGGGACCGCGACCAACAGGACTCCAATCACCGGAATCACCACCCGCCGCCATCTTGCGTTTCGAATGAACGAGAGGAAGATGACAAGTTCCGCCAGCAAGATCAAGAAGCTCAGATAGTGAGTGGCCAGCATGGCTGCGGAGGATAAGAAAAAGATGATGGTCAGTTGGAGGTTGGATATTGGATATTGGATATTGGAGGTTGGAGTTAATATCCTCAACAGGGAGTAGAATGACAGCAAGCCCAGAAAAGTGAGCATGGTGTACATTCTCGCCTCGTGGGAGTACCAGAGGTATAGCGGAGAGATGGCGCCGAACAGGGCAGCTAATAGCCCCGCCCGCCGCTTTAAGAGGGACTTGGCAACTGGC
>CAZGKH010000362.1:0-4704 GCA_964525665.1 uncultured Anaerolineae bacterium
GCCATAGACGATTAGGATTTGTCATTGTGATGATTCTAGGCTTGCTGACGAACTGTGGGCCGAAAGAGGTCCCCCGCAGCGAGGGGATAACTCCCGACCCGACCAGCACGGCTGTGCAGGAGGTGGAGCCGCCTCCTGTGACTGCAACAGTAGCTAACCCTTCTCCGGTACTGACCATGACAGTAGCCAAACCATCCCCCACAGCCACCAGCGAACAGCCTTTGGCAGCCCTGGTGAACGGGCAGCCTGTTTTCCTGGCTGACTACCAAGAAGAGACGACCAGGTTCGAGGCGGCTATGGCGGGGCAGGGTTTTGATCTGGAGAGCGAAGATGGCAAGGCCACGCTGGCCCAGATGCGCCGCCAGGTTTTGGATTCGATGATCGAGCAGTTGCTAATTGAAAGGGGCGCTGCACAGGAAGTCGTGGCTATCTCCGAAGAAGAATTGGAAGCGGCGATCCGAGAAAGCATTGAGGAAGGAGGGGGCCAGGCGAGCTTCGAGGAGTGGCTGCAAAGCAGCAACCTAACGTACGATGATTTCAAAGAGCAGTTTCGTTTTCAGTTGTTGGCCCTGGCTGTTTTTGAGTGGGTCACGAGGTCAGTCCCGATCACGGCCGATCAGGTGCATGCTCGTCACATCATGGTGGACACAGAAGGGGAGGCCCAGGCCATCTTGGCCCAACTGCAAGCGGGGGGCGACTTCGCGACCCTGGCCAGGGAGCGATCCCAGGACGAGAACACTAGAGAAGCAGGGGGCGATTTAGGCTTCTTCCACCGGGGACAGTTGATCTTGCCCGAAGTGGAAGATGCTGCCTTTGCTATCCTGCCTGGCCAGATTAGCGAAGTAGTGCAGAGCCAATTCGGCTACCACGTCGTCCAGGTCTTGGAAAAGGTCCCTGACCGTCCTCTTCCGCCGGAATTGCTGAACGCCTTGAGGGAACAGGCTTTCGCCCAGTGGATACAGCAGCAATGGGATGATGCTACTATTGAGCGGTTCATTGACTAGGAATTGGGTATTGGGCACTGGATATTTGATATTGGTATGGAGGAAAGATGCCTAAAATCGCTATCACCGGCAAGGGAGGGGTGGGCAAGACCACCCTATCGAGCTTGCTGGCTTACATCTACGCCCAGCGAGGCCAGAAGGTGCTGGCTATAGACGCCGATCCCAACGCTAATTTGGCCTTCGCCCTGGGCATGCCTATGGAGGTGGCCGATAAAATCGTCCCTATCGCCGAGATGGATGAACTCATCTACGAGCGCACTGGGGCCAGACCAGGGGAGTCTGGCGGCTTCTTCAAGCTGAACCCCCGCGTGGACGACATCCCGGATCGCTTCTCGGCCGAATGGCGCGGCGTGAGGCTGCTGGTGATGGGCGCCATCAAGGGAGGCGGCACCGGCTGCGCCTGCCCTGAGAACACCCTTCTCAAAAACCTGGTGACCCATCTGCTTCTGCAGCGCTCCGAGGTGATCATTCTCGACATGGAGGCCGGCATTGAGCATTTGGGGCGGGGCACGGCCGGGGCTGTTGACGCCATGATCGTCGTCGTTGAGCCGGGCCAGCGCAGCCTGCGGACAGCTCATACCATCTCACGTTTGGCCACCGACATCGGCATCGGGCAGATATACGTCGTCGGCAACAGAGTGCGGAGCCAATCCGACCGGGATTTCATTGCCGAGAGCCTGCCCGGCTTTCGGGTGATCGGCTTCCTTTCCGATAGCCCCCTGGCTATCGAGGCCGACCGCCGAGGTGTCTCGGTCTTCGATCTCGACCCCCAGATGGTGGAGGAGGCCGTGGCCATCGCCGATGGGCTGGGTAGCCTCTGAATCAAGTTGAATGTGGAGAGAATCCCTTACGCCCTGTTGGGAGGACTTGCCCTGGCCGAACACGGGTATCCGCGACTGACGGAGGACATTGATTTGCTGCTGACGCATTCGGGATTGGAGTGTTTCCGCCAGCAGTTGGTGGGGCGGGGCTATCGGCCAGCCTTCAGCAGGACTTGATCGTCCGTCTGAAACTCCCCCTGGCACTGGAAGACCAATTGGACTCCTGGGTGCAGGCGGTATATCGGGATTTGTGGGAAAAAGCCCTCTACGGCAAGCCACGGGGGTCACAAGAAGAGCAATGAAAGAGCCTCGCCCTCAGCAACCAGGGCGAGGCTCTTCTTTTTTGGCTTGCCAGGCCGCGCTCTAGCGGTCAGATCAGCCGAGGATGTCGTTGATGGGGTAAGCGAACATGATGCGGGTGGTCTGCCGAAAGCCAACCTTCTTCCAGAAGCCTAGCTCGCCGGGCACGGTCACGGCCAAAGAGGAGGCTCCACGCTGCTTGAACCTTTCGGCTATCTCCCGCACCAAGTCCCTGCCGATACCGCGCCGCTGGTAGTCAGGGTGCACTGAGGCGATATGAATGATGGCCCTGGAGCCATCGTAGACCCCCCTGATGAGCCCCACCACTTTGTAATCCTCCTCGGCTACCAAGAATTCGGCCGCCTGGCACTGGTGCACCTTCAGCATGGCATCAGGGCCGTCAATCTCGGGATGGCCATATTGCTGGTTGGCTTTTAAGATCTCCACCAATTGGTGAGCATCGCTGGGCACAAAATCTCTGATTCGCATTTCGCCGCCTCCCCTTTTTCTGATGCAAGTAATTATACCAGGTTTCAGCGGCTCTGGCAAAATGTGGTGGAGGTGCGCGCTTCTTCAGTTTCCACTATCCTGAAGCTCCCATAGGCGGAGCAACCAGTCCGGCATGGCGGCTTCTTCGATCCGATCACCTCGTCTGAGGTAAGGCTTAACATCCAGCACGGGTGTGCCGTCGTAGGCGTCCAGCCCCAACACTTTCAGGACGTTCTCTTGACGCTCCAGCAGCTTCACCACTGTGATCCCGATGGGATTGGGACGGACGGGGCTGCGGGTGGCGAACACGCCCACCAACGGCAGTTCTTCTTTGTTCTCAGGGTGAACCTTCAGCAGGGAGCGACGGTCTTCGTCCACCTTATCCAGGTAGAAGATGATCACGACGTGGGAGAAGCCGTCTATGCCATCCAAAGCCTCTAGCAACTGGGGGGCTATGACCACCTCGGAGGTGACGCTTTCCCACTTGATGTCGCTTGGATATTCGACGCCGTTGATCACTTGCCCAATGGGCGCGAGGTTGATGCTACTTTGTCGGATGCTCTCTTCCATTTGCCTTCGTTTCCTTTCTCAAAGTTCATGCAATTATAACATCAGCCCATGCAGATGGCAAAGTCGTAGCTGGACTAAAAACGGCCAATCCTGTATAATGGTGGCAAGCTCATCAAATGTCTTGTCTCGAGGAGGATTCGTGGGCATCCTATACATAGTCGGAACGCCTATCGGTAACTTGGAGGACGTATCTCTGCGGTCGCTGCGTATTCTGGGTGAAGTGGACCTCATCGCTGCCGAGGATACCCGCCGAACCCGGAAGCTTTTGACCCACTACGAGATCAAGACGCCTCTCACCAGTTACCACGAGCACAACAAGCTGACCAGGCTGGATGAGCTTCTCAGCACTCTGCGGCAAAGGGACGTGGCCCTGGTCTCCGAGGCCGGCATGCCCGGCCTCTCCGATCCCGGCTACGAACTGATTCAAGCCGCCATCGCGCGGGACATCCCCGTGGTGCCGGTGCCCGGCCCTTCGGCATTGATCACTGCTTTGGTGGTCTCAGGACTGCCCACCGACAGCTTTCTATACCTGGGCTTCTTGCCTCGCCGCCAGAAGGAGCGTCGCCAACGCCTGGCCTCGGTAGCCGGGGAGAGACACACCCTGGTCGCCTTCGAAGCACCCCACAGGCTGCTTGCCAGCCTGGCCGACCTGCAAGCTGTGCTGGGCGACCGCCGCATTGCCCTGGCTCGGGAGCTGACCAAGGTGTACGAAGAGGTTTGGCGAGGGAGCATCAGCCAGGCCCTGGCCCATCTTGAGGAGAATCCTCCCCGAGGTGAGTTCACCCTGGTCATTGAGGGAGCGAAGGGAGAATTAGCAACGTGGGATGAGGGACAGGTAAGGGAGGCGCTGGCTGACCTGTTGGCAGAGGGTGCGGGGAAGAAAGAGGCGGTCAAAGCCGTGGCGGAGTTGGCGGGCTGGCCCAAGAGAGAGGTTTACAAGATGGCGTTGAGGGAGTTCTGACGCGAACCTTCAGGTGCCAGGCACTTTCAGGGTGGTTTCTATTGCAGCACTACAACTTGAAAGTTGTAGTTTGCGCCAGTTCGTATCGTCAGACAGTCTATCTACTGCCCAAACTACATCATTCATGATGTAGTGTAGCTTTACCAGATCACCGTCTCATTACCCGGTCGTTTTCTCAGAGCGATGCGATGCGAAATGTTAGTGCCATTAGGCTCCCCTGCCCGCGAATCGGCGGCGTGGGGGCCGTCTCTGCTAGTAGGTATCCCCCTACTGAACTTTATCTTTCACGATGAGTGTGGTACAATTCGAGTGCTTGCCAAATAACGCAACAGAGGAGACTGGAGATGACTGACCTCGATAACTGGACTCTTCTCCACGAGATAGACCCCGACGACATGCTGAGCCGCATCGCTGAACTGCCGCAGCAGTGCCGTGATGCTTGGGCCAATGTGCAAAGCCTGGAGCTTCCCCCTGAATATCGCCAGGTCAAGAAGGTCGTAATACTGGGCATGGGCGGCTCGGCCATTGGTGGGGACTTGCTGCGCGCTTTGGTCGAGCC
>CAZGKH010000363.1:0-4703 GCA_964525665.1 uncultured Anaerolineae bacterium
GCGAGCCCAGCCTGGCGACAGCCTCCAGGATGTTGAGCTGGAGACGGATGTTGATGGCCAGGGTCCCCCAGGGATCGCGCCGGGAGAGGGAGACAAGGGGCTGAGCTGCCAGGTGAAAAATGTGGCCCGGCTTCGCTTGCTTCAGGATTGAGGTCACTGTTTCCAGCTTGGAAAGCTCTGCCGGGTAGAGTTCTAGCTTGTCTCGCAGGTGCTCGATGTTTTCCTCAGGGCCGTAGACAGTGCCGGCTACATGCCAGTCGGTGTGTTCGAGAAGATACTCGGCCAGGTGACTGCCTACAAAGCCTGAGATTCCCGTGATCAGCGCCCGCACAATTCCCCCCTCTCATCGTCTGTGACACGGCCTAAATAATACCCCATTTCGCCCAAAAAGGCAAGCTCCCATAGTAGGTATTGGAGCCAATGCTTCCTGGCGCAATGACACATTGCCCTATCTGGAAAATCGTGCTATACTATCACGGTGAATTGCCGGCGTCCAAAGTGACTGCACGTAGATGATGGGATCAGTGTTTTCTGAAGGAGGGTGAACATGGGGGCGATGACGTTGCCTGAGAGATTCATTCGTAGTTTGCGTGAACTGAAGTATGATCGAAGGGGCCGCGCCAAAGAACTCCTGGGTTTGCGTGTGCTCTATGTTGATCTTTCGAAGCTCAGACTCCGCTTCTCGGACCGTTCACCGTTCATTGAAATACCCAAGCAAGAGCTGAGGCAACATTCTCCCCAGCGGATTATGGCCACCCTTAGAGATGTCGTCCTGCAATTACAGGTGCAGGATCGGATTCCTATAGCCCTCCTGGACGGACGCTCCTTTGAATTGCGGCGCCTGGCCAATAGGCCCCCATATTACATGATCGTGCTGGATTCGGAGGATATGAGGCAGGTCATAGGGTCGCGCGCCCCTTCAGATGAACTGCTGGCGCGGATTCGTTATCAAGTGCCGCTATCCTTTCTTGCTCCCTACGAGGCCAGCGCCCCAGTGACCGATAGCATGTTCTTTGGGCGAGAATACGAAATCCGCACCATCTTGAGCCATCCCAACACCTGCTACGCCATTATCGGTACGAGGCGTATCGGCAAAACCTCCTTATTGAAAGAAGTGAAACGCAGGATGGAGATGGAAGAGCCCGATTCTAAGAGATTCCTGTATGTGGATTGCATGGCCTTCACGGACATGCAATCTTTCTTTGAACAGATCATCAGTAGGCTTCACCCCAGGGAGCAGCGTCGCCTGTGGCGTATGGGAGCGAGTTATGCGGGCTACTTCCCGCGATTCATGGAACGCATGAAATCTATGCGCAAAGGTAGAATCGTGTTCTTCCTGGATGAAGTCGATCACCTGCTGAAGTTCGACCGCGCCAACGATTTTGCGGTGATGAAGGCCCTGAGAGCCAGTTTCCAGGAGGGGTCCTGCCGGCTCATTTTCTCTGGCTTTCGAGAGGCTCAGCGCGAGTTAGCGGAGCCAGGCTCTCCGTTCAATTTCACCAGCACGCTTCTGACCTTGTCTAACCTCAAGCACTCTCAGGCCGCTGATTTGATAGCGTCTCCTATGGACAGCTTGGGCGTGAAGATAGCCAGCCGCGATCAGGTGATCCAACGCATCTACAAAGAGACGGCTGGTCACCCCAACTTCATTCAGCACTATTGCCTGGCCTTGATGCGCGACTTGGACGAGGAGGGTACTCGGAATCTAACCGCAAAGCATTTGAACACGCTGGCGGATGATGAGAGCTTCAGGGTCCGGGTGCTGGAGACCTTTGTCTTCAACACCAATGACCTGGAGAAAGCCGTTGCTTATGCTGTGTCTGGCAAAACGCAATTCACAGTGGAGGACGTTGACAGACAGATGAAACGGCGCCGGATCTTCATAGAAACCCGGCATCTGGAAGACGCCTGCCGTAAGCTGGAGTCCCTGGGTATCTGGCATCGAACGGGAAATGACTATCAGTTTGCCATACCTGTCTTTCCACAGCTCCTGCGAGAGAGGTATGGCGGTGAGTTTCTGTTCACCAAGGCCAAGGAGCATGTCAAGCTCAGGATGCAGAGGAACGGATATCTATGAGCGGCAATCCTTTCGTCTTCGAAGAGCCTGTCACCAGACCGGACGTGGCGCGTTTTCGGGATGCCCGCGCGGTGGATCGCATTGTCAATGATCTTCTAATTGGCAAGTATTACACTTTGCTGGGGCCAAGGGTAAGTGGTCTCACTTCCATGACACAAGACGTACTACGTACGGCTCGAGAACGGGAGGAGCGCTGCCGCTGCCTATACATTGATCTGCAGACGCTACATTCACCGACTGATGAAGGCTCGCTGTTTCGAGGCCTGGCGGAAAGAGGGCGGGAACTGTTCCCAGAAACGGCGCAGCCCTGGGCTGAGGTTGCCGGCTGCTCTGGCTTCCGCGAGGCTGTGGCCAATACAGTCAGGGGTAAAGCGGTCAGGCTCGTCTTGGGTGTGGACAGTCTGGACGCCGATTTCCTTTCGTACGAATTGGTAAAGGTGCTCGTTCGGTGTACGCGCGTACTTTATAACCAGAGGCTGACTGACCCCGAGTACAACAAGATTAGTGTGCTGATCAGCGGCTCCCAAAGTCCTTATGCGCTTTCTACGGGTTCTGGCTCTCCTTTCAATATCGCTGAGAGGTATTGGCTACGTGACCTGAGTCCAGAAGAGACTGAGCAACTCGTGGGGTTGGGCCAGCGCCTGAGCGGGGTGTTGTTCGACGATGCTGCTGTGGCGCGCATCATCGCTGCGACCCGAGGGGACAAATACTTCATCCAGAGAATCTGCCATATATGTGTTCGAGAGGCGCAACATGCGGGACACAGGACTGTAACCCAAGCAATGGTCTCGGAAGCAATTGAGCGCCTCGCTCACATGTGCCATGGGGAAGATAGGTGTTTGACAGTGCTGACCACGAGTCTGAAGCGCGAGCCAGACCTGGCGGAAATCCTGATGGATCTCCTGGATGGGAAAGAAGTGGTAGCCAGTGAGCGCCAGGCAGATGTCAACAAGATGCAGTTGACAGGGATTGTACGCCTTGACGAAGGATGCTATGGGTTCAGGAACGAAGTGTATGAGCGCTTTCTTTTCTACAGGCGGGAGATGCTCCAAGAGGGTCTGAGGATTCATGATCGGACGAGGAAGCTCATCAGTCTGCACGAGGTAACGCTGGAGATTGGATCGGCTCTGGACCCAGAGACAGCCGTCGAACGGGCGGCGTGGATGGTGCTCGGCGCCAGCAAGGCGGATACCGTGGCCATTTATCTATTCGATAGAACAGTGGGCAGATTCCGCCTGGAAGCAGTTGCCAGCCGAGAAGAGCTACAGGTGGGGGATGGTCTGCTGAGGCGAGACGAAATCGCCACGGAGGTGATGGCCAGCCAGGAGCCATCGCTAGAAGATCGGGCGTTCTGCAACAGTTGCGATCTGCATACGGGCGCGTGCTCGTGCTTATGGCTGCCTCTGAGTGTGGGCAACGAGAGATTGGGAGTAATGGTCATCACCTTTGAGGGACGCCACGATCTGTCAGGTGAAATCATGTCAGCCGAGACCATGGCCTCACACCTGACCTCTGCGCTCATTCGCATCAGACTGATTGACGTCCTACGAGCGGTCGGTGGAATAGACGTCACCAGCGCATCGAGGGACGAGATACTGCAGGGGATTGCAGATCACGCGCGCCGGCTCTTGAATGTTCCCGTGGCCCTGATCTGGGTCCGCGAAGGAGATGGGTCCGAACTCCGCGTAGGGGCTTATTCGGGCGCTCGTGATGAGCAGCACGTCAAAGCCTTTCGCTTGAGGGCGGACGTTGAGCCTACTAAGCGTTTCCTGCAGCGCACAGCCCCGCTGTTCTTCAGAGATGTTCAGGCAGCTCCTGGCTATCGCCACAAGGATCGGGCCGAGGAGATGGGGTGGCACTCATTGCTTACCATGCCGCTAAGGGCAAGAGATCACCCCATAGGAATCCTGGAGGTTTACACCCATGAGGAGTGGCAGGCAACGCCCTGGCAAGGTGAACTCCTTACTATATTGGCCAAGGAGGCGGCCGTTGCCATCGAGAACGCTCGTCTCTATGAGCAGGCCCAGCAGGCCATCGCGCGAGAATTGGCCATGGCCGGGCAAATCCAGTCCAGTTTCCTGCCCCGTGATGTCCCGCACATGACCGGCTGGCAGCTTGCAGCTACGCTGGAACCAGCCAGAGAGACCGGCGGCGATTTCTACGATTTCATACGTTTACCCAACGGGCGCTGGGGAATGGTTATCGCTGACGTAGCCGATAAGGGGCTGGGGTCAGCATTGTACATGGCCTCATGCTGTACGCTGATACGCACTTATGCCGTTGAGTACCATACTCGCCCTGATCATGTGCTCAGCGCCACCAATGTCCGCCTCATAGCAGACAGTCAGGCCGATATGTTTGTCACCGCCTTTTACGGCCTTCTCGATCCGACTAGTGGGGTGCTGACCTATTGCAATGCCGGGCACAACCCGCCTTATCTTCTGAACGCTCAGAATGCAGATCAGGTGCGAGCGCTGCGCAGAACCGGGATGCCGCTGGGTATAGCGGCGGATGCGAATTGGGAGCTGAAAACC
Organism: uncultured Anaerolineae bacterium; assembly: GCA_964525665.1. Lineage (GTDB taxonomy): Bacteria > Chloroflexota > Anaerolineae > VGOG01 > VGOG01 > CAYMKL01. Next base: position 4,612 of record CAZGKH010000363.1, read on the forward strand.
GTTCAACTCGATCCCGGCGATGTGCTAGTGCTATACACTGACGGCATCACCGATGCTCTGGGTGAGCAGGACGAGTTCTTCCGGTCGGAGCG
>CAZGKH010000364.1:0-4679 GCA_964525665.1 uncultured Anaerolineae bacterium
TCCACGTGCCTTTTCAAAGCATATTCGGACAAGAGGGGCTCGGGCAGATTCATTTTCCCGCTGATCCGGAGGCTCTGCGGGACATCCTGGTAGAAGTCGTCCGCACTCTCTGCCCCGACCTCTTTGAGCATCTGCGCCTTCACTGCGGGCACGGAATTGGGAATGTAGGGATAAACGATTGGCTGTTTTTGCTTCAACTTTGTTCCTCCAAATCCAGGGATAAGCACTTCGTAGGGGCAGGGTTTCCCTGTCCAGAGGGCGAGGCAACCTCGCCCCTACAACCCGTTCTGAACACACCCCTTCTATTTCTGCATCTTCTGCATCACGAACCATGCGCGCCCACTATTTGGCCTGGGCTCGCTCATTTCTTCCAGATTCCCCCAGCAGGCGAGCTCCTGGAAGCCCACTGCCTGGGAGCACCGCCTGATCTCCTCCAGGGTGTATCCGCGTTCTTTGTGCTCCTCGTCCACCCGAATCCACCTGTCCCCTTCCTTTGCGAACCCCGTTATTCGCGTGGTGGCTATGTTTTTGTCGAAGTCATAGCTTGGGAAGTGGATTTCAAACATCTCAGGGCTATTCTGCTGGACATAACAAGGCTCTCGTTGCCAGTCAACGGCCAGGCCATAAACTGTGTTCATGTCGAAGATGAACAGACCGGCTTTCTTCAGCGCCCGATACGCGCCTGCAAAGGTCTTTTGTATGCCCTCCAACTCCAAGACGTAGTTCAGGCTGTCGAACCAGCAGGTCACCAGGTCGAATCTTGCGTCAAAAGATAGGGATCGCATGTCTTGATGAAGAAACTCCACTTCTGCGTTCTCGCGTTCAGCCCGCTCTTTGGCGAACTCCAACATCTGGGGAGAGCGGTCAACGCCCGTCACCTGGAAGCCTTTCTTCGCCATTGCCACAGCGAACGCCCCCTCGCCGCAAGCTATGTCCAGGATGGTCTGTGGCTGGGCATCGAATCGGGCAAGCACTGTGGGCAGTAGCTTTGCCATTTTCTCGCTGTATTGAGGATATGGCCCTTTGGCGTAGAAGTATGCGAACCTGCCAAAGATACTCATTGTTCAGTGTGCTCCGTCTGAATCACTGATCCCGCTGAAACCTCTGAGGTCACTGAGGTCCCTTTCAGCATGATCACTCCCCTTGCCGCAGCGGATAGAAATCTGATAAGCGGATAACCGCTGTCGCATCCGCTTATTCGCTGCCTATCCGTTGCCTCCACCACCCCAATCTCCTCCTCCGTCAGCCCATACAACTCATACGCCAGCGCGTCAATCTCTCCACGGGAGCTATCCCATCAATAGATACCCCAGCTCTTCCATTCGGCGATTCTCGGCTGGCGTTAGCTCGCGGATGTTGCTCCAGGTGACAAGGTTCAGCATTTCCTCGCTCAGTTCACAGAACTCCTGTTTGCTCAACTTGCGCCGCTGGCCGCCGTCATCGTCGTAGAACTCAAGATAGTCTTCGTAGTCCTCTTCCCAGTAGGATAGGTCGTGGCTCATTCTTCTCCCTCCACAACTGCGATCTTCTCTCTCGCTACCCCGTACAACCCGTACACCAGCGCATCAATCTCCGCGTCGAGCCGCTCAATGCGGCGGGCCAGATCGTGGCGGCGGTCTTCTTTGAGTGCCTCGGCCTCGACGAGTTATCTCATTACTCGTTCCAGTGTTTGATTTCAGCGACAATCTCTTCAATACGTTTTCTAAGTTGATTATCCATATCAGCTAGCTCGAAATGTTGGACAAACTTTCGTGCGTACTTGACTTTGTCTGCCGGGTAATCCAGGTTCTTTGCTCTTGCCTCTTTCAGTGCCTGACTCAACGTGTCCTCAAGCTTATCGTATGGCCCTATCGCAATTGCGATCTGTTTTCCAACCAGTTCCTCACAAGCAGCAACTACCACACGTTCAGGAAGGTAGTTTTCTATTTCGCGTCCATCTGTAACCCAACATATACCCCCGCTACGTTCGCACTCGTCACGCACTCGTCGTTTGGTTTTGTTAAGATGTGCGCGAGGCTGCTTTCGGTCACTATCCATCATAACCACAGCATTCTGGTTAATTCTCAAGATGTGTATTAGCTCATCAGGAACTTTATCTCTGTCAGCGTATAGATGTGAGAGTAACCTACCTCCATAAAACATAATTGAGTAATCCTGTCCTTCAACCAAATCAGGAGACACCAACTCCAACCACCGCTTCAAATAGACTCGATCGCTTGGTCCTTCAACCCACAGTACACAATTGGACTGTAATATATCGCTGGCTCTTACACCAAGATCGTGCAAAGCGCGCAGGCTGTCTTCGTCTCTTAAGATTGGGCCACCAATAGTCGCCCCATTTTCCAAACGTAGATGAAAAACCTGTATGTCGTCACATGCGTTCATAGCGTTGATAAATGTCGGTGAATGTGTACTGATCAGATATTGGTTTGTTGTCTCTGTCGCGACAAAGTCGATAAACTCTCGCTGCAATCTAGGATGTAGATGGATTTCTGGTTCTTCGATACAGCAAATCGCGTCCTCGACGGAAAGAACGGCTGTCACCAAAATGACTAGCTCGTGTACGCCAGTCCCATAAGACGCAAGAGGCAGTCTGAGGCCATTGCTTGTAAGCATAATTGTAGTTTCTTTGTGAGTGACTTCCAGAACTGCTTCGGGCAGATGTAACAACCGCTGGACGAACCTTGCTATTCGATCAAACTTATCTCGATCCTGGTCTTTACCATCTTCAGGGTGTTGATAACTGGCTAGTAACCCGATCAGATTAGCGCCGTTCAGCATATACTCACTTCCGGGCTGTATCTGACGAAACTCCGGGATAATGTGAACTGGGGGGACAATGTTGGTAAACCGCTTCCAAATAGTATTGCCATGCTTAAGGAACTCTTGGCGTATTGTAGCCGCTCCCATTGGTTGCTTCCAACTTCTTTGTACAAGATGTTGCAGCAGTTTGTTGGCTTGCCGAAAATCCTCAATGTTGGCAAAAACGTGGTCAATCACTTGAGGGTCCGACGGCCCCTTTTGCCAGGAAAAATCAAACCAAAAAGAGCTGGCCTTGGCAAGATTCGCTAGTTCTTCATCGTCAGGGCCATCACATTCAAAACACACTCTGAATAGGAATTGATTTTCTGGAGAGCGCCTATGAAGATCGAGATCTCCCAAACCTTCTTGGGAGCTCCTGGGCTGTCCCGGGCGTGCCATCATATTCATAAATATGCTCGAAATCCTCTGGACAGCCTTGATCACATTAGACTTGCCGGAGTTGTTCTGTCCAATAAGAATGTTACATTTTCGCCATGGAGTCAACACCACTGGTTCGCCGCCAATGCTTCGAAAGTTGCGTAGTTCAATTCCAGTAAGTTTCATTGTGCCTCCCCATTCTCTTCAACTTTGCCTCTCTACGATTTCTATGTCCTCTACTGAAAGCCCATACAACTCATACACCAGCACGTTAATCTCAGCATCAAGCCGCTCAATGCAGCGGGCCAAGTCGTAGCGGCGGTCTTCTTTCAGCGCCTCTGCCTGGGCGTGCTCCTTTTGCAGCCGCAGCATCTCCTTCACCATCTCCACCATCCTGTCATGCCGCGCCACGTCCGCCGGGTCGTCGAAGTTGATGGGACGGATGGGGAGGCGCTCGATAAATTGTGTGAAATAGCGATAGAAGCCGCCCCGCAGCTTGGTACTCACGCGCTTGAAGAAGAAATCAAGGGGTTTGCTGTTCAGAAGGCCCAGGACATAGAGAGGGTTTTCCCGAAAGGTATCCAATGAAATGCCATAACCGCTCACGAAGTAGTATTGACCATCAGGATCAAAGGCAAAGGATGCGCTAGGTGCAATGTCAGGCGTCATCAGCTTCGAGCGGCTGAATCTTTCGAGGTTCTTTGGATACACATACCCATACCATCCCTCGTGCTTCATCCGTCCACGCTCACGTTCTTCAAGAGCCTCGCGATTGGCTTCCAAATAATCCCAGGTCAGCGGGAACTGGGCGTGTAATTGCTCAGGTGAGATTAGCTGAGCCTTGTCTCCAACTACTTGGTAGGGCATGAGCACGTAACGGGCCGGCTGAGTCGGCCTATATCTCTTGATCTCTTCTCCCCGCAAGAACGGTCTCAGCAGAGCCGGTTCCAGTTCTACCTGTTTGCTCAGTGATTTTGAGCGCAGTTTCCAGATTTGTCCTGTTGTCGAGATGCTTTCCAATACGTATATGTGGTTAGCACTGGTGCGTATGCCTTGATAGATTCTCGCGCCTGCTTCACCCAATGCTGTACCAACGGCCTCAAGTTTCTCCAGTAGCTCCGCCTCCTCATCAGGCACAAACACCCACGGTTCCTTACCCAGCCGCCCGCTGTCCGTCATCGTTTCGGGCAGATCATCGGGCAGCAGGGCAGGCTGGTCAGGCTGGGCCTTGAGCCAGTCGCCAGCCGGCGTGTAGGTCACTTTAGGGTTGGGCTCCTTGCGCAAGAAGAGTAGGCAGGTGTAGGTGGTGGAGAATTCAAACACCTGCGCGTCCTCGAAGTCCACCACCTGCCACACGGCCTTTTGCTCACTCAACAGTTTGCGCAAGCCTTTGCCATAGCTGGCGGTGAAGAACTTATTGGGCAGGATGAAGCCCATCACCCCACCGGGACGCAGCAGTTCCAGTGCCCGCTCCACGAACAGCACGTAGATGTCGTAGC
>CAZGKH010000365.1:0-4667 GCA_964525665.1 uncultured Anaerolineae bacterium
GTCCTCAGCCTGTCTTGGCTCTATCCTCGCTACTGCTACGACACCGATGGCCTATCCATAGCCAACCTGGCCCAGTTGGAACGAGGCCTGGGAGTCATCGGAGCTACCTCCGCTGGCGAATACCTGCCCTTATGGGTGAAGGAAGCGCCCTCGGAATCGAGTATGGAAGCCATGTATCGCGCTGGGTCTCCTATCGAGCGACTGGAGCCATCTTCTCTGCCCGATGGGGCAATGATCAAGTCGGCGGAGTATGGCTTGACCTCGGCGGACATTCTGATAGAAAGCCCCCTGCCTTTCCGAGCTGTCTTCAACTCTTTCTATTTCCCCGGCTGGCGGGCCTACGTGGACGGAACGCAGTCGCCCATCGTCCCCACCGAGCCCTATGGGCTGATCGGTTTCGAGGTCCCTGCTGGGGAGAGAAACATCCAGGTGCGTTTTCAGGATACGCCGTTGCGTCTCGCCGCTAAGGTCCTTTCGGCCCTCAGCGCCTTAGCCGTCTTGGGGTTAGTCATCTATGGGTTGGACATTAGATATTGGATATTGGATATTGGAAGATCGTTGGGGGAGGGGCGCAATACGCAATACGCAATACGTAATACGCTGTGGGTCCTTCAGGGAGGATTGGCTGTAGCCCTGCTCCTGGCCAAAGTGGGCTACATTGACCGCCATGACAATTGGTTCAGGCGGAGTGGCTTCGATGGGGCTCGGGTGGAGGGGGTACAGGTGCCGCTTGAGGTCACCTTCGGCGGGGAGATGACGCTTCTCGGCTACGACCTTCACCCCGCCACGGTTGAGGCCGGGCAAACTTTTCGACTGGATCTCTACTGGATGGCGCAACACAGGCTGGACACTGAATACAGCGCCTATGCCCGCCTCCGAGATGCCCAGTCAAACCTCTGGAGCCCAAAGGATAGCCGTCGCCCTGGGGGGTACCGAGACTATCCTGCCACGACCACCTGGCCCCTGGACGAATACGCCCAGGATTCCTACCAGATACGGGTGATACCAGGCGCCCCTCCGGGCGAATACGATCTGGTGGTTGGAGCCTTCTCCAAAGCCACCCTGGAGGAACTAGATGTTCTGGACGAACAGGGGATGGCCGTGGGCGCCTCCATGGACATAGGCAAGTTGACGGTGGTGCGGCCACAGAAGCCGCCTTCTATTGAGGAGTTAGAAATACGACACCCCGTAGCTATCGGGTTCAGGACTCGGTCGGAGACCTTCGCCCAGCAGTTGGAACTGCTGGGCTATGACATTGATCGTCCTGTCGTCCAGGCGGGAGAGGGTGTGCACCTGACCCTTTTCTGGCGAGGCCTGAAGGAGATGGGCCAGCCCCATGCCGCCCTTCTCAAGCTGACAGACGAGAGGGGGGAGACTGCATCGGAGAGGGTTTTCCCCATTGCCAGCGATACCTACCCCACAACTCAGTGGCAAGCCGGAGAAGTAGTTCGCAGCCAGCACTACCTCCCCGTGCCATCGGAGGCCTCGGCGGGCCGACATCGGATCCAGTTGGCGGTTATTGATCAGGAGGGGATGCCACTCGCAGAGGCAATTGACCTGAGCGATCTGAAGGTCGAGGTGCCAGAGCACATAATGATCCTACCTGGCATCGAAAACCTGCGGGAAATCAACCAGGGCGATGAGGTGACCTTCCTGGGTTATGACTTGAGCGCCACGGTGGTCAAGCCTGGCGACACCCTGCGCCTGACTTTATACTGGCAGGCCAGAAAGGGAATAACTGGATGGTACAAGGTTTTCACCCACCTTTTGGACGATGAAAACCGGATATGGGCGCAGAAAGACAGCGTGCCAGCAGAGGGGACGCGGCCAACGACAGGCTGGGTAAGAGGCGAGGTCATCGTGGACGAATACGAGCTGGCAGTGGACGCCGACACTCCTGGCGGTGACTACGTTTTGGAGGTTGGGATGTACGAAGAGGGCACGGCCCAACGCTTGAGGGTGCTCAACGAAGAGGGGCAGGTCGTGGGGGATCGTATTTTGTTGGGAAAGGTGAGGATCGAGCCATAAACCAACCAGCTCTCGAAAGTAGGGGCAACCACAAAGAGTTGCCCCTACTTTGTGTTTGGATCGCGTTATGGATTTCTAGCCCCTCTGTCTAATGACCAGCGCAATCGTGAGTGAGAAGTTGGTGGCTTTTCTGGAATACTCCAAGGGGCTGGGAAATTAGGGGCACTCTCCCCACTGCGAAATGAGGAATGGCCAGCGGGGGTTTGGGGGCTGCCACCCCCAATGAAATCATTTCGCTGGGAATGCCCTGCAGCTTGCTGCGGGATGGTTTACCGTTAATGCAATTGCCTTGGCTAGAATACGCGAAACATTGACAAATGTTCCCAAATGATGTATAATCTAATAGGCAAAATCAAAAACGCCTGCCTCCTTTCCAAGCCAAGGGTCACACTTCTTGTGTCATCTAGTATACCCGTTAAGGTTGACAGTTTGCAGAAGCGGGTATAAGCAGTTGGTGGCAATCTGAGAGCCCCCCAAACGTCCTCCTTAAAAGCTTCTAACAAAGGTTTAGCTTAAGCGAAAACTGCGTGTGCTGGAACGATGTGAGGTCTGTACAAACCCTCACGTTGTTTCGTGAACCTGCGGGGATGTTAGGGTAACAAGAACTCGGCTCCGAGCCTCAGGGGTCTTTTGGCGAGGTAGGATGGTCGAGTTTTTTGTTGTAGGGCCAACGGGTTAGAGCCTGGTTGGCGATACAAGATCCCAGAAGTGAGGTAAGCAGCCGGATGTCTTCGGAGCGAGAGAGGCTGGAGCAAGCGTTGGAAGAGACTCTGGCCAAAATCGAGCAACTGAATAAAAAGCTAGCGGACAAGGCCGATTATGGTCTGGGCAAAGGAGGTTCAACCATTTACGAGTGGGAGTTCAATCTCGCTTTGCGACAGAGCTTGGAGGCAAAAGCCAGGTCTATCAGGGCCGCGTTACGCAAGACGCAAGAGGGGGGATATGGAGTGTGCGAGGTGTGCGACCAAGAGATAGATGCCGAACGCCTGGCAGTGCTGCCTCACACTACTCTCTGCATAAAATGCGCCCAAGCCAAGAGGTGACTCCCTTTGAATGTTGGGCAAGGTCTCCTGACCGCAGCCCCTCCCCACTTCGGTTAGGAGACCCTGTACTGGCCGTACAGGACAGTGCCTTCAGCGAACAGAATTTTCGATAGAATAGAGAGGAGGTTTTAAGCAAAGGATGGGTTCTATGTTCAAGATCGGCGATAAGGTGGTTCATCCCTACCACGGAGCTGGCAAGGTAGTGGACATCAAAGAGAAGATGCTCTTGAAGGAGCGTGGGCGTTATTACATAATTGACCTGCTTGCTTGCGACGGTATAGTGATGGTGCCTACTAATAACATCCAGAAGATAGGCTTGCGGCGAGTATCGGGAAGGCGCGCTATTTCACGGGCCATGCATACGTTAGTTGCCACTCCTGATACTCTATCCAGCGACCACAGGGAGCGACAAGCACACGCCCAGGAGAAGCTAAACACAGGGGACCTTATCAAGGTGACAGAGGTAGTGCGCAATTTGGCCTGGCGCAATCACGAAGGGGGGTTAACAATGGCTGATAACAAGCTCTATCAGCGAGCGCAGACTTTCCTGGCCAGCGAGCTGGCTCTATCCAAAGGGATAGAGCTACAAGAAGCCATAGAGCAGTTGCGAACAGCCTTGAACGACTAGTGATTAGCCCAGGCTGATAGATATAGCGAAGAGATGGCGGCCCCTTGCACAAGTTGCAAGGGGCCGCCGCTTGTTTGGTGGAATTCCCTCGGCGAGGCCTTAGACGCGACTGAGGTATTGGCCCGTGCGGGTGTCCACGCGGATGATGTTGCCCTCCTCAACGAAGAGGGGTACCGTGACCTTGAAGCCCGTCTCTAGGGTGATCTGCTTGGTGGCGCCGGTGGCCGTGTCGCCAGCGAAGCCGGGTGGAGCCTCGACTACCTTGAGTTCAACGGTTATGGGCAACACGATGTCTATCGGTTCGCCATCGTAGGTGGAGATTTGCAGGTTCATGTTCTCGGTCAGGTAGTCCACGGCGCTGCCCAAAACCTCGGCCGAGAGGGTCGGCTGTTCGTAGGTCTCGGTGTCCATGAAGTAGTAAAAGGTTCCGTCGTTGTAGAGATACTGCACTCCCCGCAGCTCCAGGCGGACATCGTTGATGCGATCGTTGGGCGAGAAGGTGCGGTCGGTTATCGCCCCTGTGCGCAGGTTGCGTATCTTGACTCGCACGTTGGCGCTGCCTCGTCCAATGAAGGAGTGGTGGTACTCCACCACCTGGTAGAGTTCTCCGTCCATCTCGAAGGTTGTCCCTTTGCGTAAATCGTTAGATGAGATCATTTTTTGTCTTCCTCCCTTGATTGCTGTCAAGTAAAATAGGCTCTGCTACTGAGCCCCTCCTTCATCAATCCAATGAGCGGCTGCGGCGGGCAACCCAGCCAGGGGGCCGCGCCGCACGGTGCAGTCGGGCAAGGAGTCGAGGAAGGCGCGGCCGTAGGATTTGGTCTGGATGCGCTTGTCCATGATCACTACCACGCCCCGGTCGGTCTTGCTCCTGATGAGGCGGCCAAAGCCCTGGCGAAGGCGCAGGATGGCCTCTGGCAAGGCGTACTGAGTGAAAGGCTCATCGAAGGTCTCGCTGCGGGTGGCGA
>CAZGKH010000366.1:0-4651 GCA_964525665.1 uncultured Anaerolineae bacterium
ACGAGTGGAGCGGTTTCGCCTTCGGGATGGGGGTCGAGCGGCCCGCGCTGCTCAAGTACAGCATTAACGACATCCGTCTGTTCTACGGGAACGACCTGCGGTTCCTGAGACAATTCTGAGTTAACGAGGCAATAAGGTAACGAGGCACCGAGGCAATGAGGCAATGAGGGGGAAACGGATCCAAAGACCTCTATCGTGAAGTACGAGGAGTCGCCGACGAGACTCGTCGCATGCTAAATGGCTACATTGCCTATCTCAAACGATGCAAGCAAGGTGAAACCGAGCCTGGCAGCAAACTTGCCGCTACTGACCCTCATATCGCCCACGACGACCAACCATCGGGGGAATAATACCGCATCGCCTCAGTGCCTTGTTGCCTCGGTGCCTCAGTGCCTTAGCGCCTGACCATAAAGGAGTGTATCATGCGAGTACCCATATCTTGGCTCAAAGACTACGTTGACATCCCTATCCCGGTCAAGGAACTGGCAGAGCGATTGACACTGGCTGGGCTGGAGGTGGAGACCATCGAGTACATCGGTCTGCCAGAGGCTAACTTGCCCTGGGACCCAGAGAAAATCGTGGTGGGCGAAATCCGCGCCGTCCATTATCACCCTAACGCCGACCGCCTGGTGCTGGCGGAGGTGGAGTACGGCGGTCCAGAGCGAGAGATCGTCGTGGCCGGCCCCCCCAGCCTTTTGGCGATGCGCGGGCAGGACGATTTGCACCTCAAGGTGGCCTTTGCCATGCAGTCAGCCCGCCTCTACGATGGCCACGCCGAGGGCTGGCGTATCATGAAACTGAAGAAGGCCAAGATCCGCGGCGTCTCCTCGCGGGCTATGGTCTGCTCGGAGAAAGAATTGGGTATCTCAGACGAGCATGAAGACATCATCTACCTGCCCGACGACGCTCCCGTCGGCACGCCGTTGGCTGAGTACCTGGGCGACGCCATGCTGGAGTTGGACATCAAAGGGCCGTTCGGCCATCTGTATTCCATCTTGGGTATTGCCCGCGAGGCGGCGGCACTGCTGAACCTGCCGCTTAGGAGAGACGCCCTCGAGGTGCTGAAGCAACATCCGGCTGAGCTAACGCCCGCGACAGATTACCTGGACCTGGAGATAGCCGATCCCGATCTGTGTCCGCGCTACTCAGCGGCCTTCATCCAGGGCGTGAAGGTGAAGCCCTCGCCTTTCTGGATGCAGATGCGCCTGCGCCGTGCTGGGATGCGCCCCATCAACAACATCGTGGACATCACCAACTACGTGATGCTGGAGTCGGGGCAACCGCTGCATGCCTTTGACTACCACGTCCTGCGACCTAGACCCAGCGATGACCGTCCGGCCATCATCGTGCGTCGCGCCCACCCTGGCGAGCAGATGGAGACCCTCGACGGGGAGCTGCGCACCTTCGACGGGGAGATGCTGCTCATCACCGATGGGGGTGGCCCCGTGGCGGTGGCAGGCGTGATGGGTGGATTGGAGAGTGAGGTCACGGAGGCTACGACCGACGTCCTCCTGGAGGCTGCCAACTTTAACTTCCTCAATGTCCGTCGCACCTCTCGTTTGCTGGGACTGACCAGCGATGCCAGTCAGCGGTTTGGACGGCGGGTGGATCCGGAGCTGACCGTGAAGGCTGCTGCGCGCGCGGCCCACCTGATGGCGGAACTGGGCGGCGGTGTCGTCGTCCCCGTCATCGGCGACCTGTATCCTGGCCGCCAGCCACGACAAGTGATCGAATTCGATCCCGCCTACGCCGCTCGTGTCCTGGGCGTCGAAATCCCAACCGACGAAATCGTCCGCATCCTCACCTCCCTTGAATTTCACGTCCAACCACCAGTTTACCAGTCTACCAATTTACCAATTTACCGAGTAACCGTCCCCTCCCACCGCCTGGACGTCACGCGCCCCATAGACCTGGTCGAGGAGGTAGGCCGCATCTGGGGATACGACCGCTTCCCGACGACCCTCCTGCGCGACGAGCTGCCGCCGCAGCGGGCCAATCCCCGCCTGGAAGGGACCGAGCGCGTGCGCGACCTCCTGGTTGGCTGCGGACTAGACGAGGTCATCACCTACTCTCTGGTACCCTTTCCACCCCCATGGGGGGGGACAGAGGGGGGGAAAGGATTGCGTGTACTCAATCCACTGTCAGCCGAGCGGGCCCACCTGCGACAGACGCTGCTCCCTTCACTGCTCTACACCACCCGCGAGAACCTGCGCTTTCTCGACCGGTTGGCGGTCTTCGAGATAGGCGCGGTTTATTTGCCAGTGGAAGGGCAAACCCTGCCCGACGAACCACTTCGTCTGGGCATGGTGATGACCGGCCCGCGCGAGGCTCGCTCGTGGCTGGAGGGACAGGACTCTGCTCCCATGGGTTTCTACGACCTGAAGGGGGTGGTAGAAACCTTGCTGGCTGGGCTGGGACTTGAGGGGACGTTTGAGCCGGGAGATCATCCTGCCTTCCACCCAGGTAGATGTTCCCAAGTGAGCGTTGGGGATGTCGTGATGGGCGTGATGGGAGAGCTACATCCCCTGGTGCAGGAGGCTTTTGACCTGCCAGCGCAGGCCGTCGGCGCGCTGGAGTTTGACTTGGAGGCTCTGTTAGCCCAGGTGAGCGCGATGCGCACCATGCAATCCATCCCTCGCTTCCCATCTGTGAGCCAGGACTTGGCTGTGATCGTTGGTGAGGACTTACCAGCCCAAAAGATACAGGAGGCCATCGCCGAGGCCGGGGGGAAGCTCCTGAGCCAGGTGGAACTCTTTGACCTGTACCGGGGTGAGCAGATCCCGCCCGGCAAGAAAAGCCTGGCCTACTCCCTGACCTACCAGGCCGAGGATCGTACTCTGACCGATGCTGAAGTGGCTAAGGTGCAAGAGCGTATCGTGCGGCGTCTGGCCCAGGAACTAGGGGCCGAGCTGCGGGCTTGAGACAAAGACCTCCGAGGTTTCCTCATCAATGCTCGTTCGCGGCTTCCGCTCAGTCTTTTCTGCCATGATATGCCCGAATCTGCGGTCAAAACCTCGGAGGTCTGAATGACCAAAGGAGGACTTCAATGACTGTCAAAGATTTCCCCGGCAGGGGCAAGGTGGCTGTGCTCAAGACCACCCCTGATACGGTGTTAGAAGACTACCGCCAGTTGATGCATCTGGCGGGTTATCAAGAGGCTCTGCCCAAGGATGTGGAGACCATCCTCAAGATCAACGTCTCCTGGCAGACCTGGTACCCGGCCTGTTCCACCGTGCCCTGGCAGTTGGAGGGCGTGATCAAGACCCTGCTGGACGATGGCTACCAGAACCTAATTGGTGCACAGAACAACACCGTCGTCGTGGACGCCTACGTGGCCGAGCGTGACAACAAGCAGAAGATCATTGTAGATCAATACGGAGTGAGGAACGTCCACCTCTACGAGCCTCAGTACAACTGGGTACGTTACGAGCCCAAGCAGCCTTTCCTCGTGCTGGACCATATCTACCCCGAAGGGGTGCACATCCCCGAGATCCTCATCGGACGCAACATCATTCAGTTGCCGACGATCAAAACGCACGTCTTCACCACTATCACCGGAGCTATGAAGAACGCCTTCGGAGGTCTCCTGGGCACGAAGAGACACTGGACTCACGGGGTCATCCACGAGACGCTGGTGGACCTGCTGATGATCCAGCAGGACATCCACCCGGGGCTCTTCGCTGTGATGGACGGCACTTTTGCCGGCGACGGGCCGGGTCCCCGAGCCATGCGCTGGCACGAGAAGGACATCATCCTGGCTTCGGCAGACCAGGTGGCCATTGATGCCATTTCTGCTAAGCTACAGGGCTTCGACCCCATGTCCCTTAAGTTCATTCGGCTGGCTCACGAGATGGGGCTGGGGGTGGGCGATCCCAAAGATATCGAAATCGTGGGATATGACGTCTCAGCCGAGGATTGGGGCTTTATCCACGAGGACACCTTCGCCAGCCGAGGGCAGAAGATGATCTATCACGGCCCCCTCAAGCCTTTCGAGCACCTGCTTCTTCGCTCGCCCCTGGTGCCCTGGTCATACCTGGCCTCCAATCTCTATCACAACGTCTACTGGTATCCCTTCGTGGGGCGCAAGCGGGTGGAAGCGGCTCTGGACACCAAGTGGGGGCAACTCTTCAAGAGCTATGGCGACGGGGAGGTGGCGATGCCGGGCATCCAGCCCGAGACGGCAGCCGTCGCCCTGGGCGGCGCGGCTCTCCTGGCTGGTGGGTTGCTATGGGGGTTGTGGCGGCTGATGAGAGGGCGGGGAGAACGCTGCGATAATGAGGGTTGACTCTTTGATAGGCGAAGGTCTCCCGACCGAGCCTCGGTCAGGAGACCTTCGGCGAACAATAGGCTGGTGCGATAATGAAAGTTGACTTCCATGTTCACACTTGCTATTCCAGAGATTCGTTCACATCCCTGGAGGCGGTGATCGAGGCCTGTCGGAAGCGGGGCCTTGACAAAGTTGCCATCACTGATCATAATACCATTGCGGGGGCCTTAGCTCTTTTGGAAGTGGCCCCCGATTTGGTTATCGTGGGCGAAGAGATCAAGACCGATGTAGGAGAGATCATCGCTTACTTCTTGAAAGAGGAGGTGACCCAGGGTCTTCCCGTTCGTGAGGCCATCGCCCGCGTGCGCGAGCAGGGCGGCGTGG
>CAZGKH010000367.1:0-4633 GCA_964525665.1 uncultured Anaerolineae bacterium
GTGCCGGCCCTGTGCCAGTGGGTCATGGCGGTGATGGTGTGTTCGTCCACCACCCGCACGTTGTAGGCGCGCTCCCCGCCCAGGCTCACCCGCACGCCGCGCGGGGCGAAGTACTGGCCGGTGATGGTGATGGGTGCGCCGCCGCCGATGGGGCCGTGGTCGGGCTCGATGCTGATGACCACCGGAGCATGGACTATGGCGCTGACCTCGTTGGAGAAGGCCTCGCTCTCGGTGCCGTAGACGTTGTAGGCTTTGGCGGCGACGTAGTAGGTGACGCCGTCTTGCGGCAGATCACGGGCCAGGAACCAGGACACGTCGCCTACATCTATGCTGCCGATGTATTGCCCAGGCTCGGTGCCGTAGTAGAGCTTGTAGCCAGCCAGGCCGGGGTCTGTAACGCGGTCCCAGCGAAGGAAAAGCACGCCCTCGGTGGTGGTGAGATCGGTTGGGGGTGGGGGCGGCGTGTCGGGCAGCGCCACGTCGGGTGGGCCGTTGACGACCAGTTCGGCCAGACCCACCAGAGCCTGCCCTGAGCTTGTCGAAGGGTCAGCCGCGTCTACGGTGAAGCGGATCCAGGAGATGGTGCTGGGTGGATCGAAGGGGATCACCAGCGGCGAGCCGTCTTCGGGCAACGGGCCGATGTGGTAGGTAGTGCCGTCGCTGAGGGTTAGCGTGGCGGCGGTGACGCGGCAACCGCGAGCGGTCAGCGGGTAGAGGACAGCTTGAGTCGCCTCGATCTCCATGGGCCAGTCGATCTGCACCCAGGCCCCTGGCCCTTCACCCGTCGCCCAGGAGTAGCGGCCGTCCTCTTCAGCCAGACGCACGTCGTTGGCCCGCCGGGCACCGGCGAAGAAGGGCTTGGGCTCCGATGAGGCTGTGGCCACCGCCAGGCGAGCCAGGTTGGTCTGAGCTTCCATCGCCAGGTCGGGCCGTATCATGTGCCCTTTGTGGCAGCCGGCGCACTGGATGACGGCGTCGGGCCGCAGGTAGTCGTGGCCGTTGAACGAGTGGGTGACCCCGGTGCCCAGGCCGTTGGGCCGGGCCAGCGACAGGGGACTGCGCACCGCCACGCCGTTCTCGTTGACCAGCATGAACAGCAGGGCTTTGTCGGCCGGGACGGTGGCGGTGAAAGCGCCGTGCTCGTCCACCGGGAAGGAGCCGACGAAGCGCGGCATCTGCTTGCGCAGGAGAGGGAACTCGTCGGAGGTGGTGAAAGTCTGAGAGTCGTCGTAGACGTCCACCCGCACCACCGTGCCCACCTTGGGCGAGGACAGATCCGCCACGTCCAGCGGCAGGTCGGCGTAGACGTTGTGGTTGATCATGGTGGCCGTGGTGCCCAGCTCAACCGTCGGGTCGTCGGTGATGAGATCGGCGTTGGGGCTGTCGGGGATGACCGGCGCGCTGCGGGGAGCGATAGCCACGGCATCCAGCTCGTCGGTGTCGGGCTCGTTGTAGAGGGGCGTCAGCGTGTTCATCGCCTCGTCCACTACATACAGGCCGAAGTCGTAGGAGGCCGTGTGGCGACCTCGCCAGTCAATTTCCACGGTGGAGGTAGGGGTGTAGGAGCAGACGATGCGGCCGTCGGACAAGGGGGCGGGGGCCAGGGCGTGAGGGCCTTCCAGGTTGTACGGGTCACCCAGGAAGCGCAGCTCGTGAGGCTCGACCAGGCCAGGCTCGATGCGAGTGATGGCGTTGGCCAGGGTGTTGCCCAGGAGGGAGCCAGCGCCGCGGAAGGTGACCACCAGGTCTCCATCGGGGAGCTCGTGGGGCTGGTAGGCCCCGCCGCCGTCCTTTATCCCGCCGCGCAAAAAGGCGTAACGGCCAGCGCCCGTGCCGTCGGGGTTCATGGCCCACAGGCCCCAGTGCGAGGGGGCGAAGTTATAGTCGGTCTCCAGGGGCCGCAGGCCGGGGCCGTCGAGAGCGGGCGTGTTCATGGCGTCAAACCAGTGGCTGAAGACCACGCGGCCATCAGACAGCACGAACGGGTCTATAGCGCCAGCCCGCTCGGTGGTGCGGCGATGCATCTCGCCCGTGTCTGGGTCCAGCACGTAGAGGTTCTGGCCCCGCTGGCCGCAGGAGCCGGAGAGGGTCATGTAGCGGGTGGAGACGAACATGATACGGCCATCAGGCAGGTAGGCCGGGCCGAAGTCGCCGTAGCGGCCGAAGACGCGCTCGTTGCGACCAGGGTTGCGAGGGTCAACGGGGATGGGGATGTCGTGGTCATCGTCGGTGAGCTGGCGGAGGCCCGTGCCGTCCAGGCCGATCTCGTAGAGGTGCCATTGCTCACCCGGCCCTTCGACGGCCGAGAAGACGATTTTCGTGCCGTCGAAAGAGACGTCAGGCTGCTGAACGTCGTAGAGTGAGGCGCCAGCGCTGAGGTCAGTCACGCTGCCATCGGGCCGCCAAACCAGCAGCCGGCCGCCCGGCGTCCGTTCCCGGCCCAGAACGTCCACCGGTGGACCGACGTGGATGTTGTCCAACGTCTCCAATCGGTTGCGGGAGACAAAGACGATGGGCACGTCGGGCAGGGGAGCATCGGGTGACAGGGTGGGGTCGCCAGGATTAGCCGGCGTGTCCGCAGCGGCCATTGCGTTCGGCCAGGCCAGGAGTAGCAGGACTACCGAGGCCAGGGCCAAGAAGGCGATGATCCCACCGATTCTAAAGGTTCTTGAGATACTCGTATGCTTGTTCATGGTACACTCCTTTCGTTTTGTTGTTTTTTGTGGATAACTACGTTTTGACGTAGCAAGCAAACTGGGTTATAATATCCTTGATTCTGAACAGGAAGACGGACGTTGAGAGTGCAGATGACTCTCGGTGCAGCCACCAAGACTATGATCTATGAATTGAAGCAACTGTTCCCAGAGGCTGAGTTCCTAATCCAGGGCGAGACGTATGGGCCTGCTGAAGATGTCATTGTCAAGATATTCGTCCGGAACGATGACCGCATCACGGAAATTGACGGGAAAGCCCACGAACTCAGCCTGAAATACGAGTTGGAGACCGGCTATTTCATCATGCCGATGACGTTGCCGATAACGTGCTCGCCGGTCAAGTTCGAGGCGTAGCATCGGACGGTGCCGAAACACGGAGGCTTTCATGAGTAAAACAGAAACCATGTTGGTGTACACCACCCTGAGCGATCTACGGGAATTGCTTCTACATCTTTCCCATCAAGTGGAAGAGGCTCTGGCCCGGCTTGACAGTCTCGAGCAAGTACTTCCGGACAAACCCTCTGCTCCGGCAGTCGGGCAGCGTTGCCTAGCCGACGAAATCGCTGGGACAATTCCCTTGAGCGAAGCCGAGATACAGGAAGTTCTCAGCTTACCGGAGTGGGGCCTATGAGTGTAGCTTATCCAGCAGGGACCGTGTTCCTCGATGCTAATGTCTTCCTGCACAATGTTTTCGCTCATCGGCGATACCAGGCTTATTGTCGCACTCTGCTCCGAAAGGTCGAAGCAGGAGAGATTGCCGGCGTGACTTCGGTACTGGTCCTAGACGAGGTTCTGTTTCGGATGCTCATAGCCGAAACAGCTCGTACCTTTTCTGTCCCTTTCAGGCAGGCCCATCAGTTCCTCAAAGACCACCCAGACAAGGTTGCTGATGCTGAAGCAATCCTGGGCCGACATCGTCAGGATCAACTCCATGCTTCACCTGCGCATCCTGGGTGTGACACCAGCCGATTTCCAGAAAAGCCTGGCCCTGGGCCAGCAGCACGGGCTGTTGCCCCACGATGCTTTTCACCTGACGGTGATGCAGCGAGAGGGAATCACAGCCCTCGTCACCACCGACGCCGACCTCGACCGTGTGACTGGCCTCCGGGTGTTCAAGCCCGCGCCGCTTCCCTGAGCGGCTTTTTGGTTCGTGAAACACTTCTCCGGCGGGGTGGCGACGTGTTATCGTCGCCACCCTGTTTTCGTGCCAGCCGTCATTGATCGGATCCACCACCCACATCCGCCTTCAGGATGAGAGGCAGGTAGACAGCAGTTGGCACCAGCCTCTCATCCAGCCGAAACACCACAGTATCCAGCGGATCCAGCTCGCCCCAGATCAGCACCAGATCGCCCTGCACTTCATACGGCACCGCATCTCCAGAAACCAGTTCCGTCACGGTCAGCCTCTCCGGCTCCGCGATCCCCAACGCCGCCGCATCCACTGTCAATGTGAAGGCAGTGGTCTCGGTGAGGGCGTTGTGAACGGTGAAGTTCAATATCCAATATCCAATATCCGATACCCAATTCGTACTGGGTATTTGGGTATTGGATATTGGCCCAAAGCGTTCCACCCACACATCCTCATTGTCCGTCCAGGCGTGAGTGACGGGCTCCCATCCAGCACCCCAAAACTGGAAGAGAACCTGCTGGGTGTCGGTGATCAGTTGGTCTGAGCCGGGCTCCCAGCCGGTGGCTTCGTCCTTGCGGGTGGGGAAGATGCCGTAGAACAGCGCCAGGTCTACGAATTCCTGAACGTCGTCCAGAGTCAGGTCGGGCTCTCCGTTGGCCCAGGCCTGGGGCTTGTGGTAGGCGATGGCACGCCGATAGTCCAGGATGCGCGGGGTCCAATTGCTGCGGGCCTTCCTCTTGCTTCATGCCTCGCCTCCCCACGTCTCTACCATGTGTGCCACGCCGAGTTC
>CAZGKH010000368.1:0-4629 GCA_964525665.1 uncultured Anaerolineae bacterium
AGGCTGCTAAAACCAACAAAGGAATCAGCACGAAGTTGATGCCTCGGCTGATCCAATTTTTCGTTACTATCTCTGTTGTGGTGGAATCTGACACGGAAGCCGGTTTATATTCCATCGAGATTTACTCTCCTTTTTTGTAAAATGGGCGATCTATCAGGTAGGGAAACCCCTGCGAAGGTTTGACAGTAGCTTTCAGACCGCAGGCGTCTTTGTCCACCGACAATCGATACCTTGACAAGGTTATTCGCAACCTTCGCAAGGGTGGCTGAGCGCTTGCTGGTCTCTCAGCACGACGGGTATTTTATCATAAGAGAGGCCTTTTAGCAAATATCAGCCAGCCAGGGCTTGCGTGGTGGTTCATCATCGTGTGGTAGCAAGCCAATCGCATTGGCCGTCGTTGCGCCACAACTCAAGTTCTGGGCGTTGACCGAGGTGCTCCGCCATCGGCCTGGCGCGTCACCACAGGCAAGACGGCACATCAGTTGCCACAAAGAAGAAGGCCGGCGGACCATCCGCCGGCCTTCTTGGATTGTTCAACTGCACAGTGGCAGGCTATCGGTTGTAGCCATTGTACGAGCGGGCCAGGTCCCTTGTGGGGTAGGTGACACTGGAATGGTTCACCACCACCGCCACCGGCTGGTCGGCCGAAACGGTGGCTGGCCCACGGCTGGGGGTCGCCCCCCAGTAATACGGCACGTAGAAAGAGTAGACGCCCTTTGGCTTGATGCCGGTGGGGGGGCTTTCCACAGGCTGGCCTTGATAGGTAAGAGTCGCCACGGTGGGAGAAGTGCCCAGGTTCTGTACGTTGACGCTACTGACCCACTTCTCGTTCTCGCTGCCGTAGAAGTTAAGCACGTCTGGTAGCACGACGTACGTGCTTCCACTCGATGTCCCATTGTAACTCTGCCCTCGCACCGGGCTGCCGCCATACGAATAACTCTGGTTGACGACGACGGCCACCGGCTGCTGGTACGAGTAAATGCGCGCCGTGCCGATGAAGTTGGGAGGCAAGCCCTCGGAGGCGGAGTAGCGAGAGCGGCTGGAGTAGGCTGGGATCTGGTCCACCTTGGGGTCTCCAGCCTCAATGCCGCTGGCATAGTAGTACTGCACGTACACCCAGGCCGAGGAATCGCCGGTGTTCTGGATGTTGACGCTGGTGTCCCAGCCGTAGTAGTTGTTCACGATAACTGGAGCATAGACAGAGACAGGACTGTCACCGGTGGAGAGACAGTTGTAGGCCAGAAAGACGGTCGAGTCCCAATTGAATTGGAACCCGACCCCTGCCAGCGGTTGGTCAGAAACGATGCGTGCGGAGTAGAGAGTGTCCTCTGCCCCGTAGTAGGTGAAGATAAGCCGCTCATTAGGAGACAGCCAAAACGTATCTGTGCCCACCGGCCCATTAGGGCCATAGTACTCGATGTTCACCCTGTCCCTAGCGGAACCGGCGTTGAGTAGAAAGACCCAGCTGTACCAGCCGTAGTAGTCGTTCATAATGACCGGGGCGTAAAGTTCGGTGCCCACCTGGCCCCAATCGGAGTTGAGGGGATCGGAGGCGGCGATGCCGTTGTAGGCATAGCGGGTGTTGCCATGCTGGTTCTCCACCACCACCGCCACGTCCTGGCTGGCAGCGTTCACTGCTGAGCCAATGATGAAATCGCTGTCGGGGAAACGGTCAGCCACGGCAATGGTGCGAGAGGCCCCCGGCTCAAGTCGGATGTAAGGAGGCGGGTCGTCAGAAGGAGGGTCCAACCACCACTTGTTGAAGGTGCCATCCCCCCAATTGTACAAAGCGATGTCCACTGCTAGGGTGAGGTCGCTGAGGGGGTTTTGGATGACTATGTCAGAGTTCCAGTCGTACCAGTTGGCCTTGATATCGGGTAGGTAGTAGAATGTCGGGCGGGGTGTCCAGGCCGGTGGTTCCCAGTCAGTTGCGTGATTTGGACCAAAGATGCCCCTGGGAACCCAGGGAACGCGCTCCGCCGTCCACAATTCCTGGCTATCCAGGCTCGAAGGGTGAGCCATATGCCCCCAGATATATTCTTGGTAGGGATAACGATAGTCATCATACTCACCATCGAGGTATGGTGGTCGATCCGGAAGAAAACGTGGCTTATTGTTGGGATTGTTAAGGTTGCTCCATCCGTTCGGGCCATAAGAGATGACGGTGTAGTACCAGTCTTCGGGATCGGTGTGGTTCCTGTCGCCAATATAACAACTCCTTTGATTCCATTTCCGGATGAGAAAGTTAGTGCCGGTGCCAACGTTGTACGAGATACTGCTCGCCACACTATTAGGCGTAAACCACCCACAGCCATCGTACATGCATGAGGTCATCTGCATGATCCCGTAGCCACAGTCATCGGCGATAAGCGTGTAATCCCAAGAGTCGTCTACCTGGTCTGGGTAATCACAGTCGAATTGTCTCCAACTCGACTCCTGAAAACCTACAGCCTTAAGAGTGACATTGGGAATAGGCTCTGAGGTTGACACAGAAACTTGAGAACAATTGGGACAAACACCGCGCCAGATCTGATCATAATCGGGAGCATCAACCAGACTGTCTGTCGCCGCGTCGTCGAAGGTTGAGCCGAGGGTGCTCCTATGAGGCTGCCAGCCCCAAACCGCCGCCGGCCGCCCGCTGCAAGTGGGGCAGGCCGTCGAAGCCCCTGGCACGGCAAGGAAGATCACTATCAGGCATAACAGAACCATTCTCCACTTTCTGGACATCATGTGAGAGGTGAAAAGATCCTTCATGGTCATCTCCTTCCTGTTTCCATAGACTTTAGGACGTCTCACCAATTACTCAATGGGTATCCACCCAACGAAGTATGAACTATGGAGGCCACTGGTTTCAGGCACCTCGACCCGCACACTGGTGCCGATCCACAGAAGGGAAATCTGTCCAGACCCATAAACCCGAACGGCCAGCCACTGACCATCAGGGGAGGTAGCAAGAAGACGGTCAGCTATGTCCGTTAGCTGTGCTGTTATGAGATCTCTCGCTGCTCTTGTGTTCACATTCACAGCTCGGAGTTGCAGTCTATTCCAATAGGGGCCAATGATCTCAGTGCTATCTGCGGACCAGATCCCACTGAAAGGTTCTGACAGGGGCGACAGAACTCTTCTCTCTTGTCCATCACTAGAGAGCAGAACAAGCCCTTCTTCCTCAGCGTAGATCGTTAGCTTGGTGCCGTCAGGAGAGAATCTGGGCACGCTCCAGCTAGAGGGCAGAGAACTGACAAACTCAGGGGGTGACTCCCCGGTGGCTTTCACCCTCCAGAGTTCGGTGTCACTCAAGGTGCGCTCATAGTAGATGGCACCTCCATCAGCCGACCAGCCCAGGGGATAGATACCGGCCATTGGCTCTGTTACCAGAGTCTTGTCTTTGGTACCATCAACTGAAACGGAGTGTAACTCATATATGTGGGGAGACGCCTCGGATTGCGATAGTTCCTTTGGCACCACTCTGAGGTAGATCAAGCTTCGGCCATCAGGGGACCAAGCTGGCGAGTGGCCCAGGGCATCCACTGCCTCGATCGCGTGGGCTATCTCTCTAATCTCACTTCCATCAACATTCATCACCCAAAGGCTCCCGTCACGAGGACCACAGTTTCTGGGGCATGCTGTGAAGGCGATCTTATCCCCATCGGGTGATAGCCTGGCATTGTCCAACGATTGGGCTATAGGCAAAGTAGCAATCTCGATCTGGTTGTCCAAATCAGCCACGTTGGCCCGCCAGAAGGTGATGCTCACCGGCCGGTGTTCCTCACGATTCCAGGCCGTCTCGGCCCAGATGATGTCGTAGGTGGAAGGAATAGGCCCCGTTGGCGTCGGTAAGGGAGGTGTGGGGGAGAATGTGGGTGGGGGGAAGGGAGGCTTCGGGGTTCGAGGGGGTGGATAAGGACCTGGTGTCGGAGTATCAGGGAGCGGCATTGACGGCGGAGGATAGGGCTCAGGTGTTGCGGTGACAGGAGGTAGAGAAGCCGTCGCTGTGACAGTCCCTATTGGACGCTCTTGCTGTTCCACCGGCACCCTTTGGCTCAGCGGGCCAAAGAGCCACACCAACACCAGTGCGAAGGTCACCAACGCTGCCAAACCAACCGCGCCCTTTACGAAGTTCAATACCTTCTTCATCAATTCATGCCCTCCTCTCAACGAAAAGCACTCAGGAGTGGTCCATCCTCACCTGCAGGACTAACCGCAGCAGACCCCTCTTGAGCTACGAGCAACTACCCCTTTCAGAAACAAAAAAACCGAAAGCAAACCCCTTGCCAATACAGGTAAGCCTTCGGTAGCTATAGAGAAGCTTGGTTGTTTTCTGCCACTCAGGTGTATTCAGAGGCAGCTTCGCCTCTGAAATTATGATACCACAAAATCGGGGTAATGTCAAATTGCGCAACGATTTTTCGTGACCATTTCCACTTGCATAAAATGAAGTCTCCCTGTATAATAGCTCCGCACTTGAGAACTGCGGGCCGGAGTACAGGTGCAAGCCTGTGGGGGCGGACTTGCGTCCGCACTCCAGTAGGTCTCTCAGGTGCCAAGTTTGCTTCTTAAGTTAGGAGGATACTTGAGCCATAGACGATTAGGATTTGTCATTGTGATGATTCTAGGCTTGCTGACGAACTG
>CAZGKH010000369.1:0-4628 GCA_964525665.1 uncultured Anaerolineae bacterium
CGATTCGATACCACAGGCATTGATCGAGTGGAGTTTCTCATCGCGCCCAACATCGGCGAGCCGCTGAAATCTTTAATCAAGATAGCCTCTGGCGGCGAGACCTCGCGCCTGATGCTGGCTCTTAAGACCGTCCTCTCTGCGGCCGATCACACCCCAACCCTCATCTTCGACGAGGTAGATGCCGGCATCGGCGGACGGGCAGGCGGAGTGGTGGGTCAGAAGCTCTGGAGTCTGACCACAGGGCCAGACGCTGGGGATGCAGGCCCTGAGTCCTTGGGCCTCAGGACCAAGGGCCACCAAGTGCTCTGCGTCACTCACCTGCCCCAGCTTGCCGGCTACGGTGATGTCCATTTCAGGGTTGACAAGAGAGTTTCTGGCGAACGCACCTTGACTATAGTGCAGCAGCTCACCGAAGAAGAGCGAATCGAGGAGCTGGCCAGCATGCTGGGGACCATTACTAGCTTGACCCGTCGCAGCGCGCAGGAACTGTTGGAGCGGGTGAGGAAAGTTAAGGAAGAATCTGTCAGAGGAGGAAAATAATGGATGCCTACAAAGTTGAAGACCTTACGACCAAGGTCCCTGCCAGTGATTTGGTGGCTGTGGTTTATTATGAGAGACTGGGAGGCCACGTTGAGATGTACAAGGACGGCTTCGTCAAGCTCATATCGCCGGCAGGGACCGTCAGCGCCAAGTTCCGAGAATTGGAAGAGAGAGACCTGTTACGGGAAAACTACATCAGAACCTTGATCGCCAGTGGGGTTCGAGGGACAGAGCTGGAGAAGGCCCTGGAAGCCATAGCCCAGGTTGACAAACGTCTGGCTGAAGAGACCGAGGTGGGGAAGGGGATCGAGGATTTGGAAGGGAGGACCGAGTCGCACCTGCGGCGGTGGTGTGCAGCACGAGGGATCGACTACAGCAGCCTTTCGGAGGATGAGTTGATGGGGCTTGTCAGTGAAGGGGTCAAGGCAGTGCGGGAGCGAAAGCGATGATACGAGCCGTTCTCGATACCAACATCTGGGTGTCCAGCATACTGTGGCGAGGGAATCCCTACCGGATCCGGAAATAAGGTGAGAAGCGTGAAGTGGTCTTGATTACCTCGCTAGCGATCCTTGCCGAGCTCACTCGCGTTTTGCGTGAATACTTTGACTTTTCTGATGAAGAGTCCTACGAATGGCACCAGCGTATTGGTGAGAACACAGAGGTTGTCTGGCCGACGCGTTGGGTGAACGCTGTTCCCGATGACGCGGACGACAACAAGTTTGTGGAATGTGCCCTTGAGGGCAGAGCGCAGTACATCATCTCCCGCGATGACGACTTGCTAAGGTTAAAGCAGTACGATGATATTCTTATCGTGGATGACAGAGAATTTGTGAGAGGCGTGCAGCTTAGGTCTTGACGGAATGTCGAATTGTGTTATAATGCCTAGCTGTAGATGCGTCGCTTCCCTAGCTCAATAACGCACAACAGATCACAGACAAGGAGGTGCAAAGTTGACAGTAGACTTACGATCATACATTTTCCTCGATAGCTTGCAGCCGCAGTTGACGGCCTTCATCGGCTCCACGGCCAGGGGATTCCTGCCCCTGGTGGGTGACGCTTCCCTCTGGGTGGAGATCTCGCCTGGCATTGAGATCAACCGCATGACGGACATCGCGTTGAAGGCCACCAACGTGCGGCCAGCAGTGCAGGTGGTGGAGCGGCTCTTCGGGCTCCTGGAGGTACACTCACCCTCTCAGGCGGACGTGCGGGCGGCCGGGGCGGCCATCCTGGACGCCCTGGATCTTCAACCGAGCGACCGCTGGAAGCCCAGGGTTGCCTCCAGCCAGGTGATCCGCCACGTGGACGACCACCACGCCCAACTGGTCAATCGCAACCGCAAGGGTTCCATGCTCATCCCTGGCCAGACCCTCTACATTCTGGAGGTGGAGCCCGCGGCCTACTCAATACTGGCGGCCAATGAGGCGGAGAAGGCAGCCCACATCACCCTGATCCAGGTGCGGCCCTTCGGCAGCTTCGGGCGGCTCTGGCTCGGCGGCGAGGAACGGGACATCATGGCCGGCTACGGCGCTGCTCTGGAGGCCATCGAATCGGTGACAGGCAAGGTGGTGAAGTCCAAGAGGCGGACGTAGAAAGAGCAACGTCCCAAGCTCAAATCTCTAATATCCAATCCTAGTATCCAATCTCAAACACAGAAAGGGAGGTTTTACTACAATGGCAGAAGCATTAGGCATGATCGAATGTAAAGGTTTCGCGGCGATGGTGGAAGCCTCGGATGCCATGGTCAAGGCCGCCAAGGTCGAGCTGGTGAGCTACGAGAAGATCGGCGGAGGCTACGTGACGGCCATCGTGCGCGGCGACGTGGCCGCCTGCAAGGCGGCTGTCGAGGCCGGCGCCCGGGGCGCGGAGAGGGTCGGCGAAGTGGTATCCGTCCACGTCATCCCGCGGCCGCATCTCAACATTGATGTGGTGCTGCCCTTGGGCCGCGCCGAGCAGGCTAAGGCGGAGATAGAGGCGTAGCGCAAGCTCAAGAAGGGGTAACGAGTAATGAGGGATGAGTGAGGGGCGAGTATCCTCGTTCCGCGTTACCTCATTGACTCGTTACTCCCCCCAGGAGGGGCAAAAATGCTGATAG
Source organism: uncultured Anaerolineae bacterium (assembly GCA_964525665.1). Taxonomy (GTDB): domain Bacteria; phylum Chloroflexota; class Anaerolineae; order VGOG01; family VGOG01; genus CAYMKL01. The sequence goes on from CAZGKH010000369.1 coordinate 2,633, forward strand.
GCAAGGTGGTAGGCACTCTGGTCGCCAGCCGCAAGACTGAGACCATGGAGGGCTTGAAGTTCCTGGTGGTCAAGCAGGTGGATATCGAGGGGCGCGAGAAGGGCGATTACGTCGTCGCTGCTGACGTCGTGCAGGCTGGCATCGGCGATTACGTCCTCTACGCCAGGGGCTCCGCAGCCCGCCAGACGGTCCAGACCGACCGCCGCCCCTGCGACGGCGTGGTCATGGCCATAGTGGACACCTGGGACGTCCACGGGGAAGTGAAGTATAAGAAGGAGTGAGGTTTGAGGTGCCAGGCACTTCTGAGGGATCGCCCAGTGAGAGATACGAACCATTTGGGAGACTACCTTCAAGCCGAAGTGACGATGTAAGTGCCTGGCACCTGAACGCCTACTTTGGAAAGAGGATAGCATGTCTCTACAGATTGACGAACAGCGCATCAACGCCATCGTTAAGAAAGTGGTAGCAGAGCTACGACAGGGGCGGCCAATATCCAATAGCCAATCTCCAACCTCTAACCTCCAACCTCCGCCCTCCACTCACAAGTCGCTCTCTGGCAAGGATGGCATCTTTCCCGACATTGATTCCGCCATCGCCGCAGCCCGGATCGCTCATCAGCAGCTAATGGCCCTGCCAGTGGAGCGGCGCGACGTTATCATCTCCCAGATGCGCCAGGCGGCGCGGGAGAATGCCCAGGTGTTGGCTTACGAGGCCTGGCAAGAGACGGGCATGGGCCGCTACGAGGACAAGATCGAGAAGAACCTGCTGGTGGCGAACAAAACCCCCGGCACGGAGGACCTCAAGCCCCTCGTCTTCACCGGCGACCGAGGCCTCACCCTGGTGGAGCGGGCTCCTTATGGTGTCATTGGAGCCATCACCCCCAGCACCAACCCCACCTCGACCATCATCTGCAACAGCATCGGCATGGTGGCTGCTGGCAACGCAGTGGTCTTCAACTGTCACCCAGGGGCCAAGAAGGTGTCGGTGCACACGGTGCAGATCCTCAACCAGGCCATCGTCCGCGCTGGTGGCCCTCTCAACCTCATCACCACTACCCACGAACCTACCATTGAAAGCGCGCAGCACGTGATGAAGCATCCCTTAATCAACCTCTTGGTGGTAACCGGCGGGCCGGGAGTGGTGGAAGTGGCCATGAACAGCGGCAAGAAGGCCGTCTGTGCTGGGCCGGGCAACCCGCCGGTGGTGGTGGACGAGACAGCCAATATCGAACAGGTAGCCAGGGACATCATCAAAGGGGCCTCGTTCGACAACAACATCATCTGCGTGCTGGAGAAGGAGATCATCGCTGTGGATGCCATCGCCGACCAGCTCAAGGCGGTCATGCTGGGTCGCGGCGTGGTCGAGCTCAGCCTGGGACAGTTGAACAGATTGATGAAGGTGATCCTGCAAGAAGATCACGGGCCTGGCAAGCACGGCATAATCAACAAGGCCTTCGTGGGCAAGAACGTCAGCGTCATCCTGAACGAAATCGGGGTGAGGGTGGACGATCAGGTGCGTCTAGCCATCGCCGAAGTGGATCGGATGCACCAGCTCGTTTGGACGGAGCAACTGATGCCCATCATGCCCATGGTGCGGGTGGCCTCGGCCGACGAGGCCATTGATCTGGCCAAAGAAGTAGAGCAGGGCATGGGTCACACGGCGGTGATGCACTCCAAGCACCTGGATAACTTGAGCCGCATGGCCCGCGAGATAAACACCAGCATCTTCATCAAGAACGCTCCCTCGGTGGCCGGGCTGGGCTTCGGCGGAGAGGGTTATACCTCGTTCTCCATCGCCAGCCCCACTGGTGAGGGTTTGACCAGCGCCAAGGACTTCTCGCGGGTGCGAAGATGCACGCTGGTGGATTCGTTTAGGATTGTGTGAACAATTAACCTTGATGGGCGAAGGTCTCCCGACTGAGCCTCGTGAGCGCCTCGGTCAGGAGACCTTCGGCGAACGATGGGAGACCTTCGGCGAACGATGGGAGACCTTCGGC
>CAZGKH010000370.1:0-4617 GCA_964525665.1 uncultured Anaerolineae bacterium
GATTGCCGCACCCGGGGACGGCTGCGGGAGCTTTTTTCAGTAGATTCAAAGTTGATGCCTGAAAACAGCCCATCTCGACGTTCGCCGGGGGATACTCCCTCGATAGCCCGTCCCAACGAAAATGCTCTGCTACGGCGACGATTGTCCCGTCGCCAGGTTCTAAGACTGGCCGGACGGGGCGCGGCGGCCCTGGCCGGCGCGGGTCTGCTGAGCAAGGCACTGACCGCCTGTAGCCCGCAGAAAGACGTCGCTACGCCGGTCAAAATCGGCTACATCCCCATCACCGATGCCACGCCCTTGCTCATCGCCCACGCCAAAGGCTTCTTTGCCGAGGAAGGGCTGACTGCCGAACGGCCCACCCTGATGCGGGGCTGGTCGGAGTTGTCGGAAGCGTTCATGGCTCGCAAATTCAACCTGGTCCACCTGCTGTTGCCCATCCCTATCTACATGCGCTACAGCCTGGACTACCCGGTCAAAGTGGTGGCCTGGGATCACCTCAACAACTCGGCCGTCACCGTGCACGGACAGGGAGGCATCGCCAGCCTGGCCGACCTGGGAGGGCGGCAGATCGCCGTACCCTACTGGTACTCCATGCACAACGTCGTCCTGCAACTGGCCCTGCGCAGTCACGGCTTGCAGGCCGTCGTCCAGGATCGGGACGAGCCCCTGGCCGCCGACCAGGTCAACCTATTTGTCATGAAGCCACCTGACATGCCCACTGCCCTAGGCTCAGGGGCCATTGACGGCTACATCGTGGCCGAGCCTTTCAACGCCGCCGGCGAACTCCTGGCCGGGGGCAAGATCATCCGCTTTACCGGCGACATTTGGAAGAATCACCCCTGCTGCGTGGCCGTGCTGCACGAGGATTCCATCACCGAGAATCTGGTCTGGTCACAGAAGGTGGTCAACGCCGTGGTCAAGGCCGAGCTGTGGGCCAGGGACAACAAAGAGGCCACGGCCCGCATCCTATCGCGGGACGGCGAGGGCTACCTGCCCCTGCCCGAAAATATAATCCGGCGCTCCATGATCAAATACGACCTGGAGACTTACGGCGCCGAGGGGACGGGCGCTATCCGCCATCCCGAGTGGGGCATCAGCCGCATCGGTTTTGAGCCCTACCAATTTCGCGCCGACACCCGGCGCATGGTGGAGCTGCTCAAGGGGACGGTCATCGAGGGCGACACCGGCTTCCTGGCCGACCTGTCGCCGGACCACGTGGCCGACGACCTGATGGACTACGAGATGGTGACCGCCGCCGCCGAGGCTGTGGGCGGGCTGACTCTGTTCGACGGTGTTGACCCTGCCTCGCCTTACGAGCGCGAAGTAGTCATCGAAGTGTGAGGGAGGACAGGAGAGACACATGGCTCAGACGAAGAGTGTGGACCGTCGCCAGGGCCGTCTGGCATCGCCCCTGGCCTGGGGGCTGGGGGGAGTGGCCATTGCCTTGCTGCTGTGGCAGGCGGCCACCAGCCTGCAATTACTGGGGCCCCAATTCGGCCCGGCCTTCTCTCCGGCCAGCGCCGGGCGCGCCCTGGTGGCACTGGCGACCAGCGGCGAACTGTGGCCGCACCTGGCGGCCAGCCTGCGACGGGTGCTCATCGGCCTGGCGTTGGCCGCCGGGCTGGGCATTCCCGTGGGGGTAGTCGTCGGCTACTACCGCACCGCCGAGGCGGCCAGCGGCGTGGTCTTCCAGTTCCTGCGCATGATCTCGCCCCTGGCCTGGATGCCCATCGCCATCATCGCCTTCGGCGTGGGCAACCGGCCGGTGTACTTCCTCGTCGCCGTGGCCGCCGTGTGGCCTTTCATCATCAACACCGCCCACGGCGTCGGCCGGGTGGAGCCATTGTGGATCAAGGTGGCCCGCAACCTGGGAGCCGGCGAGGGCCAGGTCTTGCGCCGGGTGGTCATCCCGGCCGTGGTGCCCGACATCCTGACTGGTCTACGGCTGGCCATCGGTCTGGCCTGGGTGGTGCTGGTGCCGGCCGAGATGCTGGGCGTGTCGTCGGGGCTGGGCTACTTCATCCTGGATACCCGTGATCGTTTCCGTTACGACGAACTCATGGCCGCCATCCTCCTCATTGGCCTGTTGGGCTACGGCCTGGATGGGGTGGTCAAGGTTGTGCAGCGCCGCTTCTCGTGGACGATGGAATAGCAGGAGACTCTTGTGCGTTACAAGTACCGCTACCTCAACGCAGAAATGCCCGACACGGCCGATGTGCTGGCCGCCACTCCCAACCCCGCCGCACGGGAGATGATGGAGCACCTGGCCGAGCAGGGCATCGAGACCTATCTGGATCGCTTCGCCGCCCAGCAACCCCTGTGCCGCTTCGGGTTGCAGGGCACCTGCTGCCGCCGCTGCCTGTGGGGCCCCTGCCGGGTCACCCCCCAGAAACGAGGGGTGTGCGGGGCTGACGTGCCGCTGGTGGTCATCAGCAACCACGTGCGCATGGTGGCTGCTGGCTGCGCGGCCCACGGTCAGCACGCCCGCCTGCGACTGGAAGCGATCCTGGCTATCACTGAAGGCCGCATGCCCGGCGAACTGCGGGGCGCGAAGCGGGTGTGGTGGCTGGCCGAGCGATTCGGCCTGCCGGTTGAGGGGCGCTCCCTGACCCAGGTAGCAGCCGACGTGGCCCGCTACCTGTTGGCCGACCTGGGCCGGGTGGAACGGGAACCGATGAAAGCCCTGCTGGCCCTGGCCCCATCGGAGCGCGTGGCCCTGTGGCGCGAATTGGATGTGCTGCCCACCAGCGCTTTCTCCGAGGTGTTCGAGACCCTGCAACGCACTTCCCTGGGCACCGATTCCGACTGGCGCAACGTGGTGCACCAGGAGCTGCGGGTGTCGCTGGCCTTCTTCTGGGGTTGCGTGGTGGCCGCCAGTTGGGCTTCGGAGATGCTCTACGGGCCGCCGCGCCCGCAGACGGTCCGCGTCGGCTTTGGCACGCTGGGCCAGGGGAACACGGTGAAGGTAGCCGTACACGGCCATGCCCCCGTGCTGGCCGAGGCACTGGTGGTCGCTACACAGCGGACGGATCTCATTGAGGAAGCACGAGCAGCCGGGGCCGAGGGCATTGACCTGTACGGGATATGCTGCACCGGACAGGAACTTCTGGCCCGCTACGGCATCCCCACTACCAGTGGCATCCTGGGCCAGGAGTTGGTCATCGGCACCGGGGCGCTGGACGCGCTTGTGGCCGACCAGCAGTGCGTCATCCCCGGCGTGAGCCAGGTGGCGGCCTGCTTCGGCACGGCGGTCATCACCACCAGTGACTCGGCCCGACTGGAGGGAGCCACCCACATCCCCCTCGACCTGGAGCACATTGAGGAGGTGGCCGAGGCCGTCCTGCGGGAAGCCATCGCCGCCTACAGTCGCCGCCAGGAGAGGCCGCGCCACGTGCCGGCCGCCACCCAGACGGCGCAGGTGGGCTGGGACGATCGCTCCATCCTGGACGCTTTCAGCGGGCGGGCAGAGATGTTGCGCCTCATCCGCGAAGGAGAGATCAAAGGCATCGCCACCCTGGTCAGTTGCAACACGCCCAAGGTGCCTTACGAGCAATCCAACGTGGCCCTGGCCCGCGAGTTACTGCGGCGCAATGTGCTGATCACCACCACCGGCTGCGCCAGCCACGCCCTGCTCAACGCCGGCCTGGCCGATCCGTCCGCAGCCGACCTGGCCGGAGAGCGGCTGGCCCGGGCCTGCCGCCGGGCCGGGGTGCCGCCGGTGCTGCCTGTGGGGGCCTGCGTAGACAACACTCGCACCATGTTTCTCTTCCTTGAATTGGCCGAGGAAGCCGGGTTGGACTTGCCGCAGATGCCCTTTTTCTACGTGGGGGCCGAGCCGGGCAACGAGAAGGCATTGGGCATGGGCATGGCCTTTTTCGCCCACGGCATCAGCGTGCTGGCCGGCTACCCGGTGCCGGTGCCAGTACCCCTGCCGGTGCACGTCGAGGGCGGCGACATTGATGACTACGTGCGCCCTCGCAACGAGATCGCCGATTTCTTCGGTGACGAGGCACGGCAAGTGATCGGGGCCAAGCTCTACGTTGAGCCCTACCCTGACCTGGCGGCGGGAGCTATTGACATGGAATTTCGCCGCAAGCGTCTGGCTTTGGGCTGGGGTTAGCGGATTCGGATTTGAAAGGGGACGGATGAACGATCTGGAACGATACTCGAGGCAAATCCTTTTGCCCGAGATAGGGAGAGAAGGGCAAAAGAGACTCCTCTCTTCGACGGTGGCGCTCATCGGCTGTGGAGCGCTGGGCACGGTGGTGGCCAGCAACTTGGTGCGGGCTGGCGTGGGGCGGGTCAAGATCGTTGATCGGGACTACATCGAGCTGAACAACCTGCAGCGACAGATCCTTTTCGACGAGGAGGACATCGCCCGGGGGTTGCCTAAGGCGGTGGCCGCCGCCGAGAAGCTGCGCCGGGTCAACTCCCAGGTGAGAATCGAGCCTCTGGTGACAGACGTCAACCCTGGCAACGTGGAGGAGATCATCGGCGACGTGGACCTGGTCTTGGATGGTACCGACAACTTCGAGACCCGCTTTCTCATCAACGACGCCTGCGTCAAGCACGGCATCCCCTGGGTCTACGGGGCGGTGATCGCCACCTATGGAATGA
>CAZGKH010000371.1:0-4611 GCA_964525665.1 uncultured Anaerolineae bacterium
GGATGGCATCGAAGCGCTCCGGGCGATCAAAAGAGCTCGCGCCCATGCTCGAGTGATTATGGTGACTACGTATCAGAGTACGGCCTATCTTCTGCGTGCCCTGGCGGCCGGAGCAGCCGGGTTCGTGCTGAAAGACATCTCCCGTGACGCTTTGCTGGCAACCGTGCGGGCCGTGGCTGCCGGCACCACTGGGGTTGATCACCAATTCTTACAACGCGCGCTGCGTGATCTGAACGAGCCCGACAAGCTATACATGGAAAGTACAGAGACTCTGGAGGCTTTGACCCCTCGTGAGATGGATGTCCTGTGGTTGATGGCAGAAGGTTTGACCAACTCGGCCATTGCCCATGCCCTCGGTCTCAGCCCAACCACAGTGAAGAGCTATGTGCAGATCATTCTTCAGAAACTCAATGCCACCGATCGAACTCACGCCGCAGTCAAGGCCATCCGCCTGGGGCTGGTGAAATAGCTTTCCCCCTCATTCAGCCTCCCCTCCAAACAGAGGGGAGAAAACCCCCCATTTGGCAGTGTCCCCTGACCACGTCTTGTGATATAATAGATCTAGACTTTGTTCCCCCTCACTGGTATCAACATAAGACTTCACTGCCCAATCCCTCAATCACCCCTTGGCGCCTATTGTGATAGCCTGATTGATGAAGCACTGACCAGCAAGTTCCTGGAAAGGAATGGTCTTAATGGACCAGATCATTTCTGTTAGCAAACACCCGACGCCAGGCGCTACCTTGCTGTCCCCGCGTATAATCAAATACCTGCGCCGTACTATTCTCTATGTGCTCCTCATCTTAGCGGTGGCCTGGGCGGTGCTGCCATTATTCTGGGTTCTCATCTCGTCCATCAAGCCAGACCCGGAAACCTACGCCTTCGAGCAGACCATCCTGCCGCGCCGCCCCACGTTGCAAAACTACCTTACCCTGTTCCGGATAACGCGCTTTGGTCTCTGGATGAAGAACAGCACCATCATGGCCACTGCCACCACACTGCTGGTGATCAGCCTTTCGGCCACGGGCGCCTATGCCATGAGCCGCTTCCGCTTTCGCTTTTTCGAGTTCTTCGGCCGCATGACGCTGTTAGCCTACATGATGCCACCCATTATCCTGGTGGTGCCCATCTTCTTCCTGCTGTTCAAGCTCAGGTTGACCAACTCCCACTTTGGACTGCTGCTCGTTTATACCGGTACTCGGCTGCCTGTCGGATTGTGGATGCTGCGATCGTATTTCCTGGGCATCCCCATAGAACTGGAGGAAGCGGCCATGGTAGACGGCGCCACTCGCTTCCAGGCTTTCCGCAAAGTGGTCCTGCCACAGGCGCTGCCGGGAATCATCTCGACGGGCATCTTCACCTTCAGCGTCACCTGGCAGGAATTCCTGTTCGCTTCGATCTTGATCTTCAGCGCCAGCAAGCAGACGCTGAGCGCCGGCGTGGCCACGTTTCTTTCCGAGGACTGGATCTACTCTTGGGGGCTGTTGATGGCGGCTGGCGTGATGGTCAGTCTGCCGTTGGTGCTCTTTTACATCTTCCTGCAGCGCTACCTCATCGCCGGCTGGGGCGGTGGGGCGCTGAAGGGATAGGTCACACGGCGTTCCTGTACAGCATGAAAGGAGGCGCCTATGGTCTGAACCGTTGATCCAGCCGAACCATACACACACTCGAAAGGAGGAAACAAGCTATGAAGAAGCTTACTTTACTGATGCTGATTGTGACCCTGATGCTGGCTGCCTGCGCCGCGCCCGCCCCCGAGGTGGTCGAGAAGGAGGTGGTCGTCGAGAAGCCGGTGGTCCAGACCGTGGTGGTCGAGAAGGAGAAGATCGTCGAGAAGTCGGTGGTCCAGACCGTGGTGGTCGAGAAAGAGGTCGTAGTGACCGCCACGCCGGCGCCGGAGACGGGGCCCAGGACGCTTACCTTCTTCACCACGGAGGCAGACCCGCCCCAACTGGAGATCCTGTCCGAGATCATTGACGAGTACCACCAGGCTCACCCCGACGTCTTCATTGACGTGGTGACCGGCACACCGGCCACGCGCGGCGAGCGCATCGCTATCTTACTGGCCGCCGGGGCCGACGCGGGTATCTTCGAGATCGAGGCCGCCTTCAGCCGGGACTGGGCTGAGGCTGGCTACCTGATGCCCCTCGACGACATCTTCGAGGACATCGGCGGCGTTGACGAGTACGTCCCGGGCAGCTACTTCGAGCTCAACGGCACAGTCTACGCCCTGCCCTACGCCACCAGCGTCTACGGCCTCTGGTATCGCACCGATCTGTTCGAGGAGGCCGGACTGGAGCCGCCCACCAACTACGATGAGCTGCTGGCTGTGGCCAAAGCGCTGACGGATCCCGCCAAAGGCATCTACGGGATTGCCATACCCGGTTCCACCAACGCCTCGGTCAACTTCTTTTCCACCTTCCTGTGGCAGAACTGCCAGGACTACTTCACGCCCCAGGGGGAATTGACCTTCGACCAGCCCGAGGCGCTGGAGGCCGTCAAAAAGTGGGTGGCCCTGACCGAGTACACGCCGCCCGGCTTCGAGAACTGGAGCTGGGGAGATCAGATCACGGCCTTCGTCACCGGTCAGGCGGCGACGAGCGTCTACGCCGGCCGGCTGGGGATGCGCATGCCCGATCAGGCGCCCCATCTCGAAGACAAGTCCGACATCATGCGCCTGCCGTGGTGCTATAAGGATGACTGCCCCTACGTCACCTATGGCTCGTGGAGCCGCATCTCCATCGCGGCCAACACCCAGTACCCGGAGACGGCCAAGGACTTCCTGAAGTTCTTCCTGACCGGCGACCGGCTGGCCCGCTACGACGCCACGGTCATCGGCCACATGGTGCCGCCCACCAACGAAGTCGCCAAGTTGCTGGAAGGCTGGGACTCAGACTACGCCCGCAACCACTCGGACTGGCTGGCTTTCTTCAACGAGGACGCCGCTTTCACCAACCACCCGGCCAACAACATGGGCTCCATCGAGGGCTGCAACTTCGTCAAGAAGGACTATGGGCCGCCCTGGGCCGGACCGGTGTTCGCCAGAGGGGGCATCATTGACCTGATGTTCCAAGAGATCTACATCGGTGGCAAGGACCCTGAGGCGGCCTGGCAGGAGGCTGTGGAGAAGATCAAGCAAGCCAGGGAGGAATGGCTGGATGCGCATCCCGATTGGCAGCCGCCCACCTACTAATTCTCCCATCCGGGGCGGCGCCTGGCCCATCAGGCGGGTGCATTACGTAATTCTTACGAAGCGCCGGCCGAGTAGGAGCGACTTGGGTTGAGCTTGTCGAAACCAAGACGTATCGAGGCCAAGCGGGGCATCTGGGAAGCCGCTCGCTTGGTTTCGATACGCCATGCTACTCAACCGGCGCTCGCTCTCTCGACAACCGTAAGAAATGCGTAATGCTCCCCATCAGGCGCCGCCCCCCTCCGAAAGGTTGTTATGGCTAATGCGATTCAGACCGCCAGAGAGTCTCTCCGGCGACGGACCCAGGAGGTAGGAGTATCACTCCGCTTCGAGTTGGGCGACCGCCCACTGGCGGTGCTCATGGTCCTACCCGCAGCCCTGTTGATTATCATCTTCGCCATCTACCCGATGTTGCAGGGTTTGTTTGCCAGCTTTTTCCAGATCGAAGCGGCCACACTGGATCTGCATTTCAATGGCCTCGAGAATTATCGGTGGCTGCTAAGCCAGCGCCTGTTTTGGAGTTCACTATTCCGCTCCATAGTCTGGGTTACCGGCGCCACTGTTGCACAAGTGGTTCTGGGGCTGGGCATCGCCCTTCTGTTGCATCAGGAGTTGAAAGGACGCAACATAGCCCGCGGTCTGGTGCTGTTTCCGTATCTGATTCCAGCCATAGTAATTGCCCTCACCTGGCGTTTCATCCTGGATCCCACGATGGGGGTGTTCAATCGCATGCTGATGGACTTTGGCCTCATCGAGCGCCCTATTGCCTTCCTGGCCAAGCCTCAGACCGCGCTGCTGTTCGTTATCATCGCTGGTATCTGGAAGTATACACCCTTCGTGGTCATCATGTGCCTGGCTCGCCTCCAGGTGATTCCCATCGAGTTAGAGGAAGCTGCACGCATAGACGGAGCCGGGGCGTGGCAAGTCTTTCGTCACATCACCTTGGCTTGGCTGAAGCCGGTGCTCATCGTCACCTTGCTATTACGCACTATTTGGACCTTCAGGCAGTTTGACATCGTTTACCTCTTCGCCTTTGGCGGGCCGCTCTTTGCCACGACCACCTTGCCTGTGCTGGTGCGCCACCTGGCTTTCGACGCCCAGAAACTCGGACCAGCAGCAGCGACCGCTACCCTGATGCTGGTTATCGTTTTGCTGACGTCTTGGGGATACTTCTCCTTGTACGAACGGGCCGAAGAGGAACTGGGTTAAGGGGAGGGCGATTATTTCAGTTGACCTGTCTGGCGAAGTGATGACGTGCCTTGCGTCAGAGGCTTAGCCAAAGAAGCCGGGGCGCTCCCATCTGTACAGATGGGAGCGCCCCTATATAATATGACGATAACAATGAAGACAATAACATGAACTATCGTGTCACACTGGATTCTTGTGATGGCGACTGGTTGATCTATAAGACAACTTACGAC
>CAZGKH010000372.1:0-4610 GCA_964525665.1 uncultured Anaerolineae bacterium
GTTTGTACACCTGCAAGAGATATTTCTGGCGCACTACGTCGCTGTGGTAGGTGAGAACGAAGCGCTTGCTGCGGCCGAAAAAGAGCTGGCCCAGCTCGCCAGGAGGATTGGGGAAGTGTAGGTGGGCGATGTCAGGCTCCAGGCGACGCAGCCAGGCGTAGAGGACAGGACTGATGGGAGCGCCAGAGATGCGAAAGGGGCTGCCGGCTTTGATCACGGGCACGCCATTGATCTCCTCAGTCACGGTTTGGGGGCTGGTGTTGGTCACCAGCACCTGCACTTCATAACCCCGCCGGATGAGTCCCTCGGCCAGCATCTTGATATGGTTCTCGATTCCACCCAAGACAGGATAGTAGTCTTTGTAGACGTACAAGATCCTCATTTTTCGACCTCCGCTAGGATCCACTGGACGGCTGTCGGGAGATCGGGGGTGATGTGATCGGGTTCCACCTCCCAACCATCCCTGTTCTCCAACTGCTCCTGCCCGTGTCCTGTGAGCACCAGGACAGTGCGGCATCCCAGGCGAGCGCCGGGCAGGAGATCGGTCATCTTATCGCCTATAGCATAGCTCTTACTTAAGTCAATGTCAAATTCCTGTGCCGCCTGTTCGAAAAGAGCAGTGCCTGGCTTGCGGCAGGAGCAGCCATCCTCTGGCTGGTGAGGGCAGACGTAGACGCCGTCTAAGTGTGCTCCTTCTCGGTTTAGAGCAGCTTTCATCTTGAGATGCACGAGTGACAGTTCCTTGTCGCTGAAATAGCCCCGTGCCAGACCGGACTGGTTGGTGATGACGATGACCGGCCAGCCCCTCTGGTTTAGACTGCGGATGGCGTCTCCTGCGCCAGGCAGCAGCCTGAACTGCTCCACACAGCTCAGGTAGATTACCTCCTCGTTGATGGTACCATCGCGGTCCAGGAAGACGGCGCGGGTCATTCCGCCGCCTCCTGTAGACCTTTCACAGGTCGCAGGAAAGTCACCATTCCTCCCCCCAGGAGAAGAACGGCGTAGAGGCCAAAGCCGGAAGCCAGGGGTCCCCATGGCGCGGGAAGCAAAATGGCCCACAGATGGGTCAGACGCGAGAGTCCAGCCAAGAGGTAGGCCAGCATGACCAGATTGCGCCCTCGCTGGGCGAAGGTCTCTGACTGTTGGGCGAAGGTCTCTGACTGTTGGGCGAAGGTCTCTGACCGAGCCCACAGCCAGGCCATGGCCGGGAGGAGAAGGACATGGTTGTACCTTTCGGTATGGGGAAACGGAAGAAGCCAGTACAGCACCCACAGATAGAACGCGCCCTCTGCTGCTTCGGCCCGGCCTGTCCAGAGGAGGGTGAGGGGGATCAGGGCCAAGACAGCAACGAGAAGATACCCTACCACTTGGATAACTCGGGGCGAAAAAGACCAGGGAGGCGACCAAGTGACATTGTGCTTCTGTGCCACTGTAAGTCCGGAGGTCCGGAAACTGTGCGGCCGCCCCAGGCGGTCCAGCCAAGCGACCAAAGACTGGTCATCTAGCCCTACCTGCTCTGAGGCGGATGTAACGCGTCCCGGCAGGAAATGCGTCCAGTAATCTCGGTTGCCACCTGGTGTAACGACAAAACCGAGGCCGAGGGCAAGAAGGGCAGCCAGTGTGGCGAGAACAAACAGCCTCCAGCGGCGTAGCAGGAGCAAAGCTCCCAGCCAAACAGCGGGAAAGAGCTTGGCTCCAACAGCCAACCCCTGGGCGAGGGTTCCTGCTACAAGAGAATTCTTTGTTCGCAGGCGAACAGTCTGCCCTACAGTGAGGGAAGCAGCGAGGAGCAAGATGCTGGTCTGACCCAGGGTAAGATCCAGGAACACAGGGCCAAAGGTCAAGGTGAGCAGAAAGACGATTCCCTTTCCCCTCCACCCGTCGTACCCGGCAACGTGCGCTAGAATATGGGCGCTCCAGGCGATGAGAGCGAGATCCAGTGCAAGCCAGACAAAGGCAGCAGCAGGGAAGTCAAGAACCGTCAGGGGTTGTAGCAACCAGGACCATATCGGTGGGTTGTAGGTGACGGGGGGACGCATAAGTAGACCGGATTTCGCTTGAAGGCTTTCCAGGAATTCTGGAGACAGGCCATAGGGCGATATGCCCGTGCGTACTGCCCAAGCTCCGGCATAGAAAGCCGCGAAGTCCAGTAGCCTGGGGTAAGGGAAAAAGGCATTGAGGCGAAGGAGGGCTATCCCGAAATGGATCAGAACCCCCGTCCCGCCCAGTATGCCCCAGAGCCATCGTTGGCCTATTGTCTTATGCTCGCTCAGCGAGGATCCACTCACAGAACTCTTTTCGTGACCGTCTATTCACCTGCTCCCGCTGGACCCTAGTCCAGCGGCCTCGGCAGCTCGTTGTTACCCTGATCAAGTAAGGTTCATGGTTTTCGACGCCCGACTACGCCCTCGGGACAGCGGACTAGGGTCCGCTGCAAGCACAAGGTGAACAGATGCGTCTTTTCCAAATCTGATCGTAGATTGACATGGTCTCCGCTGCCATCCGCTGTGCAGAAAACTGGCGCACCACCCGGTCGTGTCCGTACTGACCCATCTGCTGGGCCATTGAGTGGTTTTGAAGAACCCGCAGCAAGGCATCCGCCAGGGCCTGCGGCTGACGGGGTGGGACCACCAACCCCGTTACACCATCTTGCACGGCCTCTCGGTTCCCCCCGACGTCGCTGATGACGACCGGCAGGCGCATCACCATGGCTTCCAACGGTGCCAGGGGCAGTCCTTCCCAGCCCTGGGTTGACAGCACAAATACGTTGGCTGCTGCCAGAACCAGGCCGACATCCCGCACAATGCCTAACAACTGCACGTTCTTTCCTAGAGCTAGTGTTTGGATCTGATCCTCGATGGCCGGACGCAGCGGGCCATCCCCCACAATCAGCAGCCTGGCCGTGGGCAGTTGGGCAACGACCAGTTGCATGGCGCGCAGGAGCGTTCCGATATCACGAGGTTTGTTCAGACGGCACACTGTCACCAGGGTTGGCTGAACGGAGCCCAATCCCAGCGCTGCGCGGGCGGCGGCTCGTTGGTACGGCCCACGATCCAGGCGATCCAAGTCAATGCCATTATGGATGGTATGCGTTCGCTCAGGAAGGGCTATCCCATAGCGAATCACATCGGTACGCTCACTGTCCGAATCACATAGCATGACGTCGGTCACGGTTTGCAGAAGCCGCTCAACCCCCAATAGCAGACCGCGCTTGAGGCCGCGATAGTGCACGATGGAAAGGCCGTGTACGCCGAAGACGATCTTTGGTCGCCGTGGACCGATAGCCGCCAGGCGTGTCCAGAGCGCGGCTCGCGCTCCGTGGCAGTGTACGATGTCAAACCGACTGTTACGCACAAATCGGCGCAGTCTCCACCACTCACTCAGAGAAAAGCCCGCCGCGATGTCAAAGGGCAGGCAGCGGGCGCCGATGGCCTCAAAGTCGGCCGCGCTCAGTTGCCCGCCGTCGTCTGGCATGATGACGGTGGATTCGTAACGAGCCTGATCCAGCTCCTTGGCCAGGCAGCGTACCAGTTCGGCGCCGCCTCCTCGTGAGGAGGCGACGATTTGCAGCACACGGCATTTGCTCACGCTATCTCGTTTTTCACGCGGGTCCGCCATTCGTCCAGCAAGTCGCGTAGGCTACGCTCCAACGGGATGAGGGGCTGCCAGCCTGTGGCCATCATCAGGTGGGTGGGATCGCCCAGGCTCAAGGCGACGTCGCCAGGCAGCAGTTGGCGCTCGCGCTCAATAATGTGAACGCCGGATAGCCCCGCTATCTCCAATAGCAGGTGCAGCACATCACCAATCGAGTGGGGCTTGCCCGAACAGACGTTGTAGACTGCGCCGGCAACGCCGCGCCCCAGGATAAGCCAGTAAGCGCGCACCACGTCGCGCACGTCAGTGAAATCGCGCTGGGTGAACAGGTAACGCAGCGAGATCTCCGGCGCGCGGTGCCCCGCCTCAATCTCGGCAACCTGGCGAGCCAGGGTAGCGCAAACCAGGCCGGGCTGCTCGCCTGCGCCGGTCTGGTTAAAGGTACGGGCGCGCATCACAGGCAGGCCGTGGCCGGCGGCGTATTGACCGGCCAGCAGGTCTTGCATGGCCTTGCTGGCGGCGTAGGCCGTCACGGGGTTGAATGGCGCATCCTCGGTAATGGGTTGGCGTTCCGCAGGCACCGGCCCGTAAACCGCAGCGGAACTGACGACGAGCGTGCGGGCGGCAGGGGCATGGCCTCGAACGGCCTCCAATACTCGCAAGGTGCCCAACCCATTCACGACGAAGAGCTTCTCGGGCGCGACCTGGACACCACTGGCGGGAACGAGTGCCGCCAGGTGGAACACGTGATCAGGCTGCACATCGGCCACCAGGGTTTCGGCCACGCCTGGCTGGGTAAGATCGCCCTGGTGTCCCGTTACGCCAGGTGGGAAGTTCTTATCGAGGGCAACCCCAAATACCTCCGCCCCTTGCGTCAGCGCGTATTCCGCCAGATGCCTGCCAGTGAATCCGGTAATGCCGGTGATCAGGACGCGCATTACGCCCCTTCCTTGTTTCTTGCCACGAATTTCACTAATTTTCTTTTTCTTCGTGTCAATTCGTGAAACCTGTCCTGA
>CAZGKH010000373.1:0-4580 GCA_964525665.1 uncultured Anaerolineae bacterium
CGGGGGCGGGCCGACCCCCCCCCCCCCCCCCCGGCCCTCCCCCCCCCCCCGCCGGCCCCGCCGACCCCCCCGTCGCGGCCGCCCCCCGCCACGCCCGTCCCGCCCACGCCCACGGCTGTCGAGCCTACGCAGCCTCCAGTGGCGGAGAAGCTGTTCCCGCCTAAGATGCCGTCGGCGGTGCGCGGCCAGGTCATCTTCGAGACCAACTGCGCGACCTGTCACGGTGCGGCTGGCGATGGCTCCGGCCTGCCTGGCGCGGCCGACTTTACCGACGTCGAGTTCATGCGCGCGGGGAAACCGGCCAGGTTCTTCGAAGCGATCCGGGACGGGGTCACAGGCACGGCTATGCCTGCCTGGGGTGGTAGACTCGGCGAGATGGACATCTGGGATGTGCTGTACTACGAATGGACCTTTGCCACTTCGTCGGAGGAGATTGCTCAGGGCGAAGAGCTGTTCGCTGCCAACTGCGTAGTCTGCCACGGTGCAGCTGGTGACGGTTCAGGTCTGGCCGGCGCGGCCAACTTCACCGATCAGAGATTCACGAGCAACAAGGCCCCGCTGGAATTCTTTGAAGCGATCCGTAATGGCATTGAAGGCACCGCCATGCCGGTCTGGAGCGGTCAGTTCAGCGAGGGTGAGATCTGGGCCCTGGTCAGCTTTGTCCGGACCTTTGCCTACGAGTATGGGGAGGTTGCAGAACCCCCGCCGCCGACGGACACGCCGCTCCCCACGGATACGCCTGAGCCAACGGTCACAGTTCCTTCTCCGACAGACACGCCAGAGCCAACGGCTACAGTTCCTTCTCCCACAGACACACCAGAGCCGACGGCCACGCCATTGCCCACCGCCACGCCAGAGCCGACGGATACGCCAGAGCCTACGCCAACCCCAGAGCCTACGGCCACTCCAACGCCTTCGCTGCCGACGACGCCCGATCCGGCCATTGGGCAGCAACTGTGGCAGCAAAAGCCGTGCGTCGGTTGCCACGGCGCCAACGCCGGAGGCAACATCGGCCCCAAGCTGGCCGGCACTGGTCTGAGTTTCGACCAGGTACAGTTGCAGGTGCGCACCGGCGCAGCGCCGATGCCAGCCTTCACAGAGGATCAGGTCAGCGATTTGGAACTGCAGCATATTTACGCCTGGCTGCGCAGTCTGGCTCCGCCGACGCCGACGCCCATCGCCGCCCCCACCTTCCCCACTGGCGCGCTGATGGCCTTATGGCAGCACGTCAACGACATGAAAGTCAAGTCCGACTTTGCCAAAGACCTGCCGGAGCGGCTGGCCGCTGACGACGCCGGGCAACTGGGCATCCTCAAGCAATATTCCACTGAGGCTATCCAACAGGGGCAGGCGGCCATCGGCCAGGCCAACCAGGCCCTCAACGAGATCCCCGACGAGAACGTCAAGGCCGTCATCCGGCGCGTCATTGACGAGGTCAACGCCGTCATCGGCCAGGCCAACGAAGGGCTGGCTCAGGGTTCCTTTGGCGACGCCTGGCCCCACGCCGCCGAGATGGTGCGCATCTCCCGGCTTGATGCCTGGCCGTTGGCTACTCAGGCGGTGCGCGATGCTGGCCTGGTCGGCACTGTGCGGGTCCGGGTCACCAACCAGGCAGGCAG
Organism: uncultured Anaerolineae bacterium; assembly: GCA_964525665.1. Lineage (GTDB taxonomy): Bacteria > Chloroflexota > Anaerolineae > VGOG01 > VGOG01 > CAYMKL01. The sequence goes on from CAZGKH010000373.1 coordinate 1,620, forward strand.
CCCTATCGCTGGGGCCTTTGTCACCGTGCTCACCGCCCACACGCCGCTGGGTGTCCGCACAGATAGCTCCGGCCGGGCCACGGTGGTCAACGTCGCCGCCGTTCCCGCCCTCCAGGTGAAAGCCTACGCCGACGGCCTGGTCTACCACGAGGTGCACGTCAACCTCTCGTCCGGCGCCACGGCCGACGCCAGCATCGCCCTGCCTGGCCCCAGCGTCGGCGGCGAGACCCCGTCTGTGCCCACCGCTGCCATTGAGCCGCCGGCAGGCCCCGGCAATGCAACCGTCACTTTCCGCGTCACAGCCACTGACCCGCAGGGAGCGCTCAACCTGGCCGAGGACCAGATATTCGCCCTGAATCCCGACCTGGGCCTGGCCTACATCCTGCATCACGTCGGCGGCGACCAGTACCAGGCGCAGATCGCGCTTCCCAACCTGTCGGCGGGCGTGCACACCTGGTACTTCTTCGCCGTAGACCATCAGTGCAACACGAGCAACATCTTGACGATACAGTACACTGCTCAATAGATGATGAATACCAAAACAAAGATTAGCAAACCTGCATGGGGAATAGTGCTTTTGCTGACAGCAGTAGTGGTGGGGTGCGTGTCCAGAGCGACAGTGCCTCCCACCACTACGCCGCCTCCCACGCCGGAGGCCGGGATGACTGCCGACACGGCCGGGCATCTGGTCTCACGGCGAGTCGCCTCGCCGCCGGTGGTAGACGGCCAGGTGGACGCTGTCTGGACAAGCTCCGTACCGTTGCGGTTGCCCCTCATCTGGGGGCTGCACGGCACGGGGCACGCGCTGGACATGACGCTGCAGTCGCTGCACACCGACGAGGTCGTCTACTTCCTGGCACAATGGCCTGGCGAGCCGCCCTCCGGCGAGGAGGATACGGCCTTCAACAAGTTCACGGTCCACTGGCGTATCACCGAGTCGGGGGAAGTGGCCCAGGGCCTGGCTTGCACCGTGGCCTGCCACACCGCTTTCGCCGATGGGCAGGGTCGCTTTGTCTACGCCAACGCCGAGACGATTCCTCAAGGCGTCAGTGAGGCATTGCCGGCCGCTGGTGGCTGGCACGCTGGCACCTGGGCGCTGGAATGGAGCCGCCCTCTGGTCAACAGCAACCCCTTTGACCTCCAGTTCACTGACCTGGATCAAACCTATCTGTTTTTCATCAAGGTGTTTGAGAGAGTCGAAGGCCGCCCGGACCCCGTTTCCGAGCGATATGGCTTGGTTTTCCAACCCTGAAGTGGGGCAGCGACGAGGGATGACTTGATGCTGCAAGACGCTGGTCGCCAGGAGAAAGGGTTTGGTATTGAGATGGTGTGGGTCAAGGTCTGGGACCGCTCCCTCCTCGTCGTTATCTTGGTCTGCCTCTTGATCCTGTTTTACATCGTCTTCTTCTCTTGGCTCTCAATCCTGCGCCACGAGACTTTCCAGTCCAGCGCCATGGACCTGGGCTATACCGACCAGGTAGTGTGGAACACTCTCCACGGGCGGGTCATGCGTTTCTCCACCTACCAAAACGCCCGCATTGACCTGCCCCTGGATCAGTTCCGCCGCACCGACACCCTTCTAGCATATCACGTGGAGCTTCTCCTGGCTCCCATCTCCCTCCTCTACCTGATCTATGATAGCCCCGTGACCCTGCTCCTGCTGCAGACGGTAGGCATTGGGCTGGGGGCACTGCCCGCTTTCTGGCTGGCCCGGGACCACCTGGGGAGCGATTTCGCCAGTGTGGTCTTCGCCCTGGCCTACCTGCTGGCCCCGGCCGTGGAGGGAGCCAACCTGTCTGATTTCCACGCCGTCTCCCTGACGGCCAGTTTTCTTCTTTTCGCCTTCTACTTCCTCCAGGGGCGTCGCTACGGCCCCTTTTTCGTCTTCATCATCCTGGCTATGAGCACCAAGGAGGATATCCCCCTGCTGGTGCTGATGATGGGGCTGTACATCTTTTTCTGGCTCAAAGAGCGAAAGGTGGGAGCGATCACCGCGCTGATGGGTCTGGGCTGGTTCCTGATCTGCACCCAGGTGATCTTGCCCCATTACAACGGGCTCCCCGACTCACCCTTCTTCCATCGGATCACCGTCTTCGGTCCCACGATCAGGGAATCGCTGCTCAACCTTCTCCGTGAGCCCGCCCTGCTCCTGCGATGGCTCCGCCAGCCAGAGATCGTCACTTACCTGGGAGGGCTTTTGGCCAGCGCCGGGTTCATGTCCCTTTTCCACCCGCTGACCCTGGGCCTTTGTGCTCCCGTGGCGGCCATGAACGTCTTCAGCACTTGGAACTGGACCTACTCGGAAGGGGCGCACTACTCCGCTTCCATCGTCCCCTTCATCATCGTCTCGGGGATTTACGGGCTGGGCTTTGTAGCGCGGCAGCTCTCGGAGCGATGGGGTGTTTCGCACCAGAAAGCCGTCAACAGCCTGGCTGCTCTGGTCCTTGTCACCGCTGGCTACCACCATTACCAGATCGGCATCTCCCCTCTGGCGCGCAGCTTCCATGCTCCTCGCATTACGCCGCACCATCGCCTGGCTCAGGACTTCATGGCCCTGATCCCTCCCGATGCTTCCCTCTCGGCCCAGTCCGGCCTCTACCCCCACCTGGCCCATCGGGAGAAGGCCTACTTATTCCCAGCCATCAACGACGCTGAGTACATCTTCTTGGATGTGACCAGCTCACCCTATCCCATCACCTTAAGGGAGTTGAACGAGTGGATGCAGGGACTCGTGAGATCTAAGCAGTATCGTGTGCTGGCTGCTCAGGATGGGTACGTACTGTTTAGGAAGGGGCAATCTGAAAGTGAGGTGACTGACCTTCCCGACGAGTTCTACACCTTCGCCCATGCTGATGAGGAAGCTATCCCGCATCAATTGCCAGCCCGTTTCGGCGACGTGTTGGAGCTGGTAGGCTACGACTACGCCATCCTCAGCGTGGTCCACGCCCATCAGCTTCCGGC
>CAZGKH010000374.1:0-4567 GCA_964525665.1 uncultured Anaerolineae bacterium
ACCGTCGAGGATAACGGCGGCATCTACTTCGTGCCCGCCTTCTCGGGCCTGTTCGCGCCCTACTGGAAGAGCGACGCCCGAGGCGTGATCGTCGGCCTGACCCGCTTCGTCAACAAGGGGCACTTCGCCCGCGCCGCGCTGGAGGCCACCGCCTACCAGACCCGCGAGGTGCTGGACGCCATGAACAAGGACTCCGGCGTGAAGCTGGCGGCTCTCAAGGTGGACGGCGGCATGGTCTTCAACGAGACCCTGATGCAGTTCCAGGCCGACATCCTGGGCGTGCCTGTCATTCGCCCGACGGTGGCCGAGACCACCGCGTTAGGCTCGGCCTATGCCTCTGGCCTGGCCGTCGGCTTCTGGGCGAATACTGACGAGATGCGCGCGAACTGGGGTGTGGACAAGACCTGGGAGCCCAAGATGGATGCCGAGACCCGCGCCAAGCTCCACAATGGGTGGCTCAAGGCTGTCACCCGCACCTTCGACTGGGTGTAGTTAGGAACGTCTACGCCTGAGCAGGTTCCCCATCGGTGAATAAGGGGAGGGGGGGAATTGGGAGAGCAGCACAACCTCTCAATTCCCCCTTTGCTGGAAGGAGAAAAGTGCACATCATAGTTTGCCTTAAACAGATTATTGACCCAGAGATCGCCCCCAGCGAATTCCGGATTGATCCGGTCCGCAAAGAGCAAATTCGGGGGAAGCATGCTCTGGTTATCAGTACCTTTGACGAGCATGCCCTCGAGGTAGCCGTGCAGGTCAAGGAAAAAACGGGCGGAAAGGTTACGGCTTTGACCATCGCCGGTGAGGAAGGGGGCGAGGCCCTGCACAGCGCGCTGGCCATAGGCGCGGACGAAGTTGTGCTCCTCTCCGATCCCGCCTTCTCCGACGCCGACTCCTTTGGAAAAACTCGCATCCTGGCAGCGGCCCTGCGGAAACTCGGCGAGTTCGATGCGGTGCTGTGCGGCAGGCAGGCCGGGGATGTAGAGCTGGGTGTCACCGGTCCGTTCCTGGCGGAGGAGCTTGGTCTTCCCAATATCGCATTGGTGGCTAACATTGAGCCCGACAGTGACAGAGCGCGCCTGAGACGGCCAGTGGAGAACGGGTATGAGATTCTGGAAGCCCCATTACCCTTCCTGGCCACTATCACCAACGATGAAAGCAATGTGCCGCGTCTTCCCACCGTCCGGGCCATCAGGAAAGCGGTAAGGACACCGGTCCCTGTTTGGACGGCTGAGGAGATTGGGATAGACGTCGAGCCAGAAGCGGCCAAAATCGAGCTACAGGAGCTATTCATCCCCAAGCGAGAGGTGCGGTGCGAATTCGTTGAGGGTGAGTCCGGCCCGGAGAAAGGGGATAACCTGGCTCTACGGCTTAGGGAACTGATGCTTATCTGATTAGTAGGAGGTAGGATGGCGGGTATATTGGTATTCTCCTTGGTTTCGGCTGAGGGGCTTCCTGGCTCAGGTCTGGAGCTGGTGGCGGCGGCTGAGCAGTTGAGGGAGAAGCTGGGAGATGAGATCGTCCAGGTCGCGCTCCTGGGGCCAGATGCGAAGAGCTACGCCGAGACGCTGATCCACCACGGGGCTGATGAAGTCTTGGTCGCCAGCAGCCCCGAGTTACAAGGCTATAAGACAGAGCTTATGCTGGCGGTGTTGGAAGCAGCTATCGAGTATGTATCTCCTGCTGTGATCCTCTTCCCAGCCGATACGGTGGGAGGAGTAGTCGCCCCCCAGCTCGCTTACCGGCTGGGAGCTGGGATCGTCACCGATTGCGTGGGATTTGAAGTGGACGCCGAGTCTGGGGATATCCGCTGGCTTCGCCCAGTGTACGGGGGCAAGGCCATGGCCTACATGGTGGCCAAAGGTCCGCTGCAGATAGCGACCTTCCGCCAGCGAGCGTTTGAGCCTTTGCCAGAGGATACCTCACGCCAGGGGAAGGTACTGGCCTTGGAGGTTGAGCTGGAGCCGGCGATGGCTCGAATATCGCTGGTGGAGGAGGTGCGGGAGGAAGTCGAGGGGATCAGCCTGGACGAGGCCCAGATCGTTATCGGTGGGGGGAGGGGTATGGGAGGGCCGGAATCATTCTCTGAGTTGGAGACACTGGCGGAGATCTTGCAAGGTGCTGTGGGCTCCTCGCGCCCCCCGGCGGATTCGGGGTGGGTGCCCCATGGTAAACTCATCGGCCAGACGGGGAAGATCGTTAGCCCCAATCTGTACATCGCCGTAGGCATATCCGGCGCTCCTCAGCACATGGCGGGCATCTCAGCGGCCAAAACCATCGTGGCCATCAACAAGGACGAGGACGCGCCCATCTTTAAGGTGGCCCACCTGGGCGTGGTGGATGACTGGCGACAGGTTGTCCCCGCGCTGATCCGGGCCTGCCGCGAGTTGGTGGGCGATTGAACAAAAGACAGGAGGAAAACGATGAACCTGGAGACACAAGTGGTTGTGATCGGTGGAGGGGCCACCGGGACGGCTGTGCTGCGTGACCTGACGATGCGGGGCCTCAAGGCCATGCTGTTCGAGCGGGGCAATCTCTCCGAAGGTACAACTGGCAATTTCCATGGCCTGCTGCACAGCGGCGGTCGCTACGCAGTGAAAGATAAGCCCGCAGCCGTGGAGTGCATTGAAGAGAACGAGATTCTGCGTCGCATCGCCCCGCAGGCGATTGAGGACACGGGCGGCTTCTTCATCACGCTCGATGACGACGACGAGGCATTTCTGCCCAGGTTCCTGGACGGCTGCGCCGAGGTGGGCATTCCGACCGAGCTGCTCTCCGGCGATGAGGCCCGCCGGCTGGAGCCGGCTCTCTCACCTGAGGTACGGCAGGCGGTGGCCGTGCCCGACGGCAGTATTGATGGCTGGGACCTGTGCACAGGCGCTGTGGCTTCGGCCAAGGAGTACGGCGCGCGTACTTTCCTGTATACCCCAGTGGTGGACATCTTACGCGAGGGCGACCGGGTGGTCGGCCTCAAAGCGGTAGACCAGAGCACCGGCGACGAGTACGTTGTCCACGCCGACTATGTGGTCAGCGCCACGGGTCCGTGGACGGATAAGGTCGCCCACCTGGCCGGCATTGAGGTTCCGATGGTGCTCAGCAAGGGCACCATGGTCGTCCTGGATAGCCGTCCTGTGAAGCGGGCCATTAACCGCTGCCGCTATCCAACAGATGGCGACATCATCGTCCCTGTGGGTACCACCATCGTGTTGGGCACCACTTCCGTAACGGTCGAGGATCCCGACAACTTCGGCATTGAGGAATGGGAAGTGGACAAGATGCTGGATGAGTGCATCAAGATGGTGCCCATGATCGAGGACATGCACCTGCAGCGAAATTACGCTGCCGTCCGCCCCCTGTACGAGCCTCCAGCAGAGGCGGGGGCAGAGGAAGGAAGAGAAGTCAGCCGCGCCTTCTACGTCCTCGACCACGAGCAACTGGACGGTGTGGGCGGGTTCATCACCATCACTGGCGGCAAGCTGACCACCAGCCGCCTGATGGCTGAGAAGGTGGTTGACCTGGTTTGCGCCAAGATGGGGGTTGACGCGCCCTGCCGCACCCACCTGGAGCCGCTGCCCACGGGATAGTGGCCTCCGCTCATTATCACACTGTAGGGATGAATCAATGGCCAAAAGCAAAAAACAGCAGAAAAAGAAGCGGCCTTCCAGTCAAGGTCAACAGACCAGGCCAAGCGCCAAGGATCAGGGAGAGCAGTCTGGCAAATTCAGCCAGATTCCACTCTGGGGTTGGATCCTAATCTTTCTCGTGCCTTTGATCGCCAGCGAGTTCATGTTCTACAGAGTGGGCAAATGGCCCAGCATGATCATATTCCCGCTGGCGTGGATCGGATTCTGGGCTGCCATGATGCATCGGTCTGGGTGGCCGATCCTGAAGAAGCGGAAGGATAATCATTAGTCAACTGGAGACCTCGGAGGTTTCTGTGATCGCCTCTGTCTTAAAACCTCCGAGGTCTGGCTTGCTCTCTCTTGGTATCAGTGGGGAGACCATCAGAACTAAGGCTGGGGGTTAACAGCGAACGCTGCTCCCAGCCTTTGTGTTTCGTGGTAGCAAAGATGCACTTGACTTCTCCGCTGATAGCAGGTAAAATTGCATTGAGTGATGAATTGTACTACGAGGTGAGCAACGCCCTACATCGCTATGTCGTCTAAGGGTACCTACTGCCAGAGGAGGCAGCCGAGGCTGGGGAGTAGTCCGGGCGACCAAGGAAAGGACTTCCTCACATGATGAAGCACAAATGGAGATTCCTATTCAGTGTATTGGCAGGTGCTCTGGTCGCTGCTGCGTGGTGGCTGTACAATCGCCGTCCGCGAGAACGTATGCCGAGCCACGAAAGCCTGGACGACCCTGAAGTCGCACGAGCCTACGGGTGGGTAGCGACGATGCCGCAAATGCAGTTGCTGCGCTGGTTCGTGGCCCGCCACGCCGTCGGGATGATCGGACACGGAGAGGCAGCGGATCTGGGATGCGGCCCAGGCCAATTGGTCATCGAGTTGGCACGGCGGTCACCTGGTCTGCAAGTGACGGGCATTGACTTATCGGACGAGATGATAGC
>CAZGKH010000375.1:0-4558 GCA_964525665.1 uncultured Anaerolineae bacterium
CAGCAGCGCCAGGTGGCTGGCAGCCATCCCTGAAGAGCAGACGTGCGTCACCTCCGCGCCCTCCAGGGTGGACAGCGCGCGCTCCAGGGTAGTGTTGGTTGGCGAGCCCCCGCGAGAGTAGACGTAGCCCGGTTTGCGGTTGTAGACCCGGTCGTCCAGGGCTTGCGCGCTATCGTAAAAGAAGGTGGTCGAGTTGTGGATGGGGGTGCTGGAAGTCCAGAAGTACTGCTTCTCCCAGCGCTCGCCAGCATGTAGACACTGGGTTGACATGTCCTTGTCAACGTAGCGGGTGTCCGCTCTGCGGTGTTCAGAATGCATCGGTTTGTCGGTGTATTCCCACTTGGCCATAGATAACCTCCTAATCTAGCCTTTCGTTCCCTCTCGCTCTTCCGCCCGCCGGACGATGGCCCTGATGGCCCGCACAGCGTCGTCTGGCAAGGGCTCTGGCTTGTGCTCTGCCAGGATCTCCTCCACCCGCTCGGCGGCCCGTTCGCCCAGGCTCTTGCCACCGGCAGCCTGCCATTGGTCATAGTTGCCACGCTCGAATACGCCGGGGTACCACTTCTCCCGAAAATGGGCCATCGTATGCTCAGTGTCGAGAAACTGGCCGTCGGGGCCGATCTCGTCAATCAGATCGAGAGCCAGGGTCTCGTCGTTGATCTCCACAGGGGCCATGAGGTGCTCCATCCAGCTTACGATCTCGTTGCAAATGACCAACTGCACCAGCGAGCCGCATAGCCCCGACTCTAGATAGCCCAGATCGTGGATCAGGTTGCCCCCGCCCAGCGTTTCGGTCATCAGCGTGAGAGCGGCTTCGGCGGCCGCTTGCTGGTCAACTAGCTTCGACTCGCTGCAACCACCCAGGCTGAACATCGGCAGGTTGTAATAATGAGCCAGGGCATGGGCCACACCTTTGGAGTCAGGAGGGCAATACGGGCTGACCATGGTCTGCATGTCCAGTCCCTCACCGCCCCAGCCAGACGTAATGAAGGGCGCACCCTCCCGCTTCAGTTGGGAGAGCACCAGGCCAGCCAGAACGCCGGCATTGACCAAGGCCATATTGCCGGCCGTTGTGACCGGCCCGCTTATGCCGCCAATAATCACCGGGATGTACAGCAGGGGCAAGCCCTTATCGGACAGAAAGAGCAGCTTTTGCAATGCCTCTTCGTTGTGGCGCAGACCAGTGGTGACGTTGATGTAGCAGGCCGCTAACGGCTTCTGGCGCAGCGCCTCGGCACCGCCGACCACCGCCTCGGCCATCTCTACGGCATCCACGCAGCCGGAGAACTCGTTGGTGACATAGACGATGGGCTTAGTGGTGTGGTTGAGCATCGCCTCCATCTGGTAGCGGTCGCTGACCATGGCGTCCACGTCGGAGGGGAGAAACATGGACATGACGAAGTCAACGTTGGGCAGGGCGTCGCATACCGTGATGCCTTCAACGATGTCTTGCACCACTGGCTGGCGGCGCTCGCCCGTGCGATGATCGCTGATGTTGAGACAATCGGAACCAGGGCCGTAATAGCAGCGGTGGCCTTCCAGGTAGATGGCCGGTTGGCCGTGGCGGTCGTAGAGCGTGACCCGTTTGGGCGCGGTGCTGAGAGCTTTCTCCACCAGGCCAGAAGGAATCCGCACCCGATTCCCTTCCGACACAAAGGCGCCAGCTTTTTTGAGCAGATCAATGGCCTCCTGATAGTAGAGACGAACGCCGGTTCGCTCCAGGATCGTCAGGCTGGCGTTGTGCAGCTTCTCACATTGTTCAGGCGATAGTCGTCCATATTGAGCGCTGCCAAAGCTTCTGTCATTGACGCGAATGTTGGCCATGCTAGTGTTCCCCTTTCAATTAGATGTTAGACTTGTTCTTCTCTGTCAACGAATACCAAACGAATAAACGAATGAGCCCTGCCGTCGAGACCTATTCGTTTATTCGTTGCTTCATTCGTTGTCAGTACGGCACCTCTCGCCACCAATGCCCTTCCATCTCATCCAGCTCGGCCACCAGCTCCGGCGATAGCGGCTCCGGCTGGTGCTCCTGCAAGATCTGGCGAACGCGCTGGTTGGCCCTGTCTCCCAGAGATAGCCCGCCGGCAGCCGCCCACTGCTCATAGTTGCGCCGATTCAACAAGCTGGGGAACCAGTTCTCACGAAAGTGGCGAACGGTGTGCTTCTCGCCAAAATAGCTACCGCCGGGACCTACCTGATCTATCACGTCCAGGGCCAGCGTCTCCGGCGTGACTTCGATGCCCTCCATGATGCAGCCGACCATGCCGATGAACTCGTCCGTGGCGGCGATCATCTCCAGCGAAGCAGAGTTGGCCGCCTCGGTGAAGCCCACATCGTGGACCAGGTTGGCGCCGCTCAGGGCCGCCATCAGGCAAGAGATGGCCGACTCGGCCGCGGCCTGCTGGTCAAAGGCCACCGCATCGGTACAGCCAGCGGTGCTGAAAACGGGCAGGTGCAGATACTGGGCCATCTCGGTCAGCGCGGCTGACCACAGGCTCATCTCTGGAGCACCGTAGGAGACCAGCATGGTGGACATGTCAATGAGCGTCGGCACACCGCCGAAGATGAGGGGCGCGCCGCGCTGCTTGAGCTGCGCCATCACCAGCCCGCTCAGCGACTCGGCGATGCAGGCCACCAGGTTGCCGGCAGCCGTCACCGGCGCCGAACTTCCGGCCAAAGTCATCGGCGTGTAGATCACCGGGATGCCGTGCTCGACGCAGAAGAGGAGCTTGGCCACCCCTTCGTCGGTGTGCGTCAGGGGCGATAGAGGCTCGGCGTAGTGGACGTAGTAGGGCCGCCGGGCCAGCTCATCCCAGCCGCCTGCGATCACAGCGGCCATCTCGGCCACGGCCTTCAGGCTGGCAAAATCACCCGTGCCGTGCATGAGGGGCTTGGTGCAATTCGTCACCGTGTCTTTGTGGCCGGTGCGAATGGCGATCCGCCCAGGAACGTCGCTGTAGAGAGACGAAAAGGACACCATGTCAATGTTGGGCAGCGCGTCGCAGAGGATAGCGCCCAGCCGGGCGTCGGCTCGCACGCAAGCCCGGCGGGCCTGGTCGAAGGGATCAAAGAAAAACGTCGAGTCCGTCTGGCTGCAAAAATAGACGCGACAGTCTTCCAAAAACATAACCCGCTCGCCCAGCCGGTTGTAGATGGTAATGCGACGGGACGCGCTGGCCAATGCGTCTTCCACCAGATACGAGGGGACGCAAACACGCCGCTGCGGGCCCACGTGCGCGCCTGCGCTGCTAAGCAGTTCCAGTCCCTCGTCGTTGTCCACGCGAACTCCGGTGTGTTCCAGTACCTCAAGGACGCTCAGGAAGATGGTCGCCTTCTGGTCTTCGGTCAACACCTGGAGTCGAGGAGTGATCAGCTTTGTGGATCCAGCTTTCATGGTAGTGGCTCCTTTCACACTTGTGCTGAGCTTGTCGAAGTATCAGAGTCGGTCAGGGAAAAGCCGTGGGGAAAGGGGTCATCAGGATCGAGGACGAATTGGTGGAAACCGGTCAGGTAGGCCCGTCCGGCCACCCGGGGGACGATGGCCTGATATTCGCCCACGTGGGTCTCCCCCACTATCTGACCGGTGAAACGGGTACCGATGATGCTCTCGCTGACGAACCGCTGGCCGATTTCCAATTCCCCCCTGGCATGTAGCACAGCCATCCTGGCACAGGTGCCGGTGCCACAGGGAGAGCGGTCTATGGTGCGTTCGCCGAAGATCGCGGCGTTGCGGGCACGCAGAGTGCCATCCGCCTGGCGCCCTGCCGGGCCGTGAAACTCCGCGGCATCAATGACGTTCATAAAAGGTAGCTCCGGGTGCTGAGCTGAAAGCTGGGTGCTGGCTTCGTGACGCAGGCGGGTACCCAGGTCGGCCAGCGCTCTCGCATTGGCGGGGACAAGCTCCAGTCCGACCCTGTACTGTCCGTCCAGGACACGTGTCCGTCGCGCTTCGATCAGGGCGAAAAAGCCACCGCTGTAAACGATGTCCACCCGCAGTTCGCCCAGGCCCGGAACCGAGAGGCGAGCATCGAGTTGATAGACGAAAACTGGTGTGTTGTCGAAAGAGACCTCACACACGCGCCCCTCTTTGATGCGCGTTCGGGTGTGGACCAGCCCCACAGGGGTATCGAACACCACAGTCGTCTCCGGCTCGACGGCTTCGACCAGGCCGGTCTCCACCACGGTGGTCACAGCGCCGATGACGGCGTGCCCACACATCGTAGTATACTGCTGGGTGTTCATGAAGATCAGGCCAAAGTCAGCTTCTGGGGTCGTGGGGGTCGTGAGGAGGGCGCCGTACATGTCTTGACGGCCTCGCGGTTCGAGCATAAGCAGACCGCGGAGGCCGTCAAGTTCGTTCCGCGCATAGATCATCTTCTCTGCCATCGTGGCCCCTCGCAAGGGCGGCAGGCCACCGACCACCAGACGGGTCGGTTCACCGGCAGTGTGGGAATCTACGGTTGAGACGATGCGTGTGAGTCGGGCCATGCTCCTTCTTCGCTACGCCTCGCGAACATCCACGATTTCTTGACCTTCAACTTGCTTCAGAACTGCG
>CAZGKH010000376.1:0-4547 GCA_964525665.1 uncultured Anaerolineae bacterium
GTCCGCTGCGAGCATAAGGTGAGTAGTTACGTTTCTTCCCCAATGAGTGGCGCGAACGCGCTATGGAGCAGCTCGTAAGGAGTTCTTTGATGGTGAAACTATCCCGTACGCTGACGGGCACCGCCACCCTGACGGATAAAGTAATTGATGATTACCTTCTCCTCCCCTTTGAGGTGCCGCCAGGCGTTGGCCGGCTGACCATTCGCTACACCTACACCCATCGGGTCAGTGCCGCGCTGCCGGGAGGCAGCGGCAACGTCGTGGACATCGGGGTGTTCGATCCGCGCGGCGCTACGGTGTTCCAGGGACAGGGCTTCCGTGGCTGGAGCGGGAGCGATCGCTCCGAATTCACCATTGGCCTGGCGGACACTACCCCCGGCTACCTGCCCGGGCCGATCTACCCCGGCACCTGGCACATCCTCCTCGGCCTGTACCACATCCTTCCCGAAGGGTGCGATTATCGCTTGACCATCGTCGGCCAGCCAGGGGAAATGCTGCCGCCACCGGAGCCCGTCCCCTTGGCCGCTCCGGTATTGAGCCGAAAAGCCCGCTGGTACCGTGGCGACTTGCAGAGTCATACCCATCACTCTGATGGCACCGGCAGCCTGGCCGACCTGACGGCGGTGGCCCGGGCGCAGGGCCTCGACTTCGTGGCCGTCACCGAGCACAACACCGTCAGCCATCTGCCGTACCTGGCCCAGGCCGGTGGCGACAACCTGCTGCTCATCCCCGGCCAGGAGATCACCACCTACTATGGCCACGCCAACGCCTGGGGCATCCAGCGTTGCCAGGAGTTCCGCTGCCGTGACGATGCCACCATGGCCCGGATCATTGACAGCGTCCACGCCGCTGGTGCGCTGTTCTCTGTCAACCATCCCAAGTTCAACGGCCCAGCCTGGGAGTATAGCGCCGACCTGCCCTTTGATTGTGTGGAGGCATGGCAGGGCCTGTGGATAGCGAATAACGATCAATCGCTGGGCTTCTGGGACAGCCTGCTCCGGCAGGGGCGGCGGGTGGTGGCCGTAGGGGGAAGTGACAAACATATAGCACCCTTCACCGGACAGCTAAGCTTCTATGACATCGGCACGCCGACAACCTGGGTCTACGCGGAAGAACTTTCGACGGCGGCCATCCTGAGTGGCATCCGGGCCGGGCACGTCTTCATTTCGGCCAATCCGTGGGGACCAGAGCTATACCTGGCCGCCGATGCCGATGGGGATGGGCTGTACGAGGGCATGATGGGGGACGAGCTGAGAATTGCCGCCGGGCGACCTGTGACGTTGCGCGCCCAGGTGATCGGTGGCAGGGGACTGGAGCTGAGGATCGTGTCCGGCGAGGGGGTGGAGAGCGTTCCTGTCGGGAGCGACGACTTCGCCCACCGCTGGCAGGCCAGGCCGCAGGACGATACTTTCTACCGCCTGGAGTTAGTACAGCCAAGCAGAGCGAAGGCAGGCCTCAATCCGGCGGCGCTATTAAGGCGGGCCCTGTCGAATCCCATCTACGTGACCGTCATGCCTAGCCCCCGATTCCTAACCCCTGATCCCTGATCCCTACCCCTCGAAACTGCGGCAACCACTCAGCATACGCTTCCAGGTAATCGTTCAGGATGCCTTCCGCCTGGTCAAAGTCGCTGATCATTGGATCAAGCAGCAGTGCTTGCCAGGCCAATTCCCGGCTGCCGGTCACGGCCGCATCCACCACCAGCCCAGCCAGGGCAGCTTCGCGGCGACACAGCTCGGCGACGGGTTCCGGCAGCGGATCCAGGCCCAGACCATGAATACCCGCACCGTTCGCCACGGCCGGCACCTCGACGATGACCCCGTTGGGCAGATTGGGGATGTAGCCCTGGTTAGGGATGTTGACGGTGGGGATGTAGGCATTGGTATTGCCGGCCATGGCTTCGATCAATTCCACGGGCCCTTCGCTGCGCACCTGGCGCAACCCGTCAATGGGCTGCTCACCGGTGGCCATGGCAGCGGCCAACTGGGCGCGCTCTTTGCGGCGCTGCTCACTGGCAGCCCAGTCGTACAATCGCAGGTTGTAGGTCTCCCACGGTTTAGCCTGGGGGTCATGGCCCCAGGGCAGGTATTCGCACAGGTGACTGTCACCGGAGCCGGGGCAGAGCCCAAAAACCTCGAACATCTTGCGGGTCAGGGGCTCAAAGTCTGGACAGTAGGTGCGATATCGCTGGCGGAACAGGGGATAGAGGTCTTCACCGGTGGCTCTGTCGCGAACGTCCACGATCCAGATAAAGTGATTGAGACCCACGGCCTTTACGTCCACTTTCTCGTAGGCCAGGGCGATCCACTGCCTCGTAGCCTGGAGGCTCGCCGGATCAGGGTGGGTACCTACGTCAGGGGGCACCTGGATGCCCCACCGTTCGGCCAGCACGACAAAGGCGATGAGGTGGGCCATGTGGATCTGGTGGCACAGCCCCACGGTTTTGACCCGTGTGTGGCGCGTGGCGGCCAGGCAGAGGCGGGGCACCGGATTGGTGAAGTTGATGAGCCAGGCATCGGGGCAGAGGCGCTCCATATCCCGCGCCACCCCCAACAGGACGGGGATGTTACGCGCCGCGTGGGCGAACCCGCCGGGGCCACCATTCTCGGCGTAAGGCTGCCGCAGGCCGTACCGTAGGGGGATCTCCCAGTCCTGCCGCCACAGCTTCTCGCGGGGGCCGACCTCGATGGACAGAATGACGAAATCGGCTCTTGACAGCAGGTCTGCACGTTCGGTCGAGGACTCGATGGTCATCTGGGCATCCCATTCGCGGTTCATCCGCACCCCCAGGGCGGACATGGTCTCCAGGCCTTTGGGATCTATGTCCACCAGGCCCAGTGTGCTGCCGCGCAGGGCCTGACTGCGCATGATAGTGGCAAGTGTGCTCAGGCCAAAGCTGGCGCTGCCCGCGCCGATGACGACGATTTTGATGACAGGCATGGGGTTGTTTCCTTTCCGTGCTGTGATGTGTCCGTAATTATACCACGCGGGGGAGAGATTTGCCAGAAACGATGGATATCAGATTTCAGCGCCTTTGGCAATAGCAGAAAACCACGCGTGTTAGTTCTGCTGTCCTGTCAGTAGCTCTGGAAGCAACTTGCCTTTTCGCGAGATTTGTAATACAATCGTCTCACCTTCTCCAACGAGTCCATGAGACCTAACTGGCCCGGGATGGGCGACAACATGCCCAAAACCAATCTTCCTTCCCCAACCATAACTTTGAGCAAAACCCACGCCCGTCGCTTCTTGCTGGCACACCAGCACCTGTGGCCGCCACGGCAACTGAAGGGCAAGGCCGGGATCGTGGATTTTGTCCGCCACGTCGGCTGCATCCAGTTTGACCCCATCAATGTGGTGGGCCGTAACCCAGACCTGGTGCTGCAATCTCGCGTGGCGAACTATCGTCCCGCCCTGCTGGAAGAGCTGCTCTACACCGATCGCCAACTGCTGGACGGCTGGGACAAGATGGCTGCGATCCATCTGACCACCGACTGGCCGTATTTCGCCCGCCGCCGGGTCTACATGCGTGAGCGGCAGGACGCCCGATACAACCTGCCAGAGGAAATCATGTCGGCAGTGATGGAAGCGGTCCGCGAACGCGGCTCCCTCTCATCTATTGATTTGAAGCAGATTGACAAAGTGGATTGGCACTGGGGGCAACCAGTCCGTATCGTCAGGGCCTCCCTTGAGAGATTGTACACCAGGGGCGAGCTGGGCATACACCACAGGGTCGGCAGCCGAAGGGTGTTCGACTTGATCGAACGATTGCTGGCAGCCGAATTGCTGGCCGCCCCCGATCCCAACGAAACCGACGAGGATCGCCTAAATTGGCACGTGCTGCGCCGCGTGGGCGGGCTGGGCCTGGCTAACCCCGTCGCCACCGAGTATTGGGGAACGATCTGGGGAATGACCCTCGGTGCGAAGCGTGAGGTGCGGCAGGCTGCTTTGACCCGCCTGGTGGAGCGAGGCGACCTGGTGGCCGTGGCAGTTGAAGATGTGCCCAAACGCACCTTCTTCGTCCGCACTGCTGACCTGGCCACTCTGGAAGCCATACAAACCGCAACATCACCCAAGCCGCAGGCAGCCATCATTGGCGCGCTGGACAATTTCATGTGGGATCGCAATCTGCTGGGCTGGGTCTTCGATTTCGATTACGTGTGGGAGGTGTACAAACCGGCAGCCAAGCGCAAATATGGCTATTACGTGCTGCCGGTGATTTACGGTGATCGTTTCGTGGCTCGCTTCGATCCGGCTTTTAACAAGAAGACGCGCGAGCTGACCATCATAAACTGGTGGTGGGAAGAGGGCATCCAAACTGGCGAAGCTATGCAGACGGCCATTGCAGCCTGCTTCCGGGAGTTTGCGCACTATCTGGACGCCAGTCGCATACAACTTGGGGAAGAGGTTGCGAGCGAGAAAACAGTGCACTGGGTGCTGGATTTGAATTAAGAGGGAATGAGGTGTGGAAATGTTGCAGGGAGAAAACTTCTGGCAAGCGGTTTGGAATTGGCTTTTGACAAGCGGCCTCCGCATCGCCATCATTGTAC
>CAZGKH010000377.1:0-4544 GCA_964525665.1 uncultured Anaerolineae bacterium
CAGGGTGGCAAAGATGAATGGATTGTCTGCTCCAGCGATGTGTACGGCAGCGTGTACACCATGGTGGGGAACATCTTCCCCCACCTGGGGGCTCGCAGCATCCTCATGGACTTCACCGATCTGGACAAGCTGGAGGACGCCATCAAGCGCGAGAAGCCCAGGGTGGTCTACTTCGAGGTCATCACCAATCCCATGACCAAGGTGATTGACGCCCCCGCCGTGATAGAGATGGCCCATCGCCATGGGGCGGCGGTGATCGTGGACAACACCTTCACCACGCCTTACCTGCTGAAGCCTATGGAGATTGGGGCGGATTTCGTCTGCCACAGCGTGACCAAGTTCCTTTCCGGCCACGGCGACGTGCTGGCCGGGTCGGTGAGTTGCCACCGCAAGAACTTCGACAAGTTGCACGACATGCTGATCCAGGTGGGGTGCACGCTGGGGCCTAACGAGGCCTGGCTGGCCCTGCGCGGGCTGAAGACCTTCCCCCTGCGTATGGAGAGACACTGCGCCAATGCCGCGGAAGTGGCCCAGTTCCTCGAAGGTCATCCGCTGATCCACAAGGTGCGGTATGCCGGCCTACCCAGCCATCCCCAGCACGAGACAGCCAGGCGCATCTTTGGGGTGCGGTCAGGAGACCGTCCCCCATCGTACGGAGCGATGCTCAACTTCGACATCGCCGACTGCGACAAAGACAAAGCGTTCCGTTTCCTGGACGCCCTCAAGCTCATATTGCCTGCCACCAGTCTGGGCGACATCTACTCCCTCATCGTCAACCCCGCCCGAACGACTCATCGCCAGCTCAACGAAGAAGAGTTGGCGACCATCGGCATCAGTCCCGGCACGTTCCGCATGTCGGTGGGCATCGAGAACGTTGAGGATTTGAAAGAGGATCTGGACCAAGCCCTGAAGGCCTGCTAGTGAGGGTCTTTGGGAGTTGGCATGAATAGCGGGCCGGATCCCCCAACTTGTTGGGGTTTGTCCACGCCCTGCCCCCAACAAGTTGGGGATTCCGACACTGTGGCCCTGCGAAATCCCAAAGAGCCGCCAGTGAAAGAGGGGGAGCAGTAAGCATGATTTGCTTCGTGGAGCTGGAACACGAGAGCCTATTGAACGTCTTCAGTACCGACTTTCTGAACGACGAGCAAGGGATAAGGTTTTTGGGCGATGGAGTCGCGCTCAAGTTTCGATTCGAAGAGATCACCGGCCAAGCCTGCCTCCTCCAGCGTTACAGCCAGATCACGGAGGCGAAACTGCGAGAGTGGGGCATCCAGGCACTGTTGCTCAGCGGCTGCCGAACCGTGTGGGACGAATACAAATTTGATCGCTTCCAGGAGCTCTTCCACGTCATTCGCGAGACCGATATACCCATCATCGGCTTCTGTGGAGGACATCAATTCATCGGCTACGCCTACGACACGCCCAGTGTCCCTATGGGACCGCTGCCAGAAGGCATGGCGGACCCATTCCCAGAGATGGCCCCAGGCAAGATGAAGGAACGCGGGTTCTTCAACGTAGATGTTCTGCAGCCCGATCCTCTCTTTGAGGGCCTGGGCAACCGCCCCCTACTGATGGAATCGCATTGGTGGGAGGTGCAAGACGTGCCGCCTGGCTTCACCCTGCTAGCCTCCACCGAAACTTCCCGCGTCCAGGCCATCAAGCACGAAAGACGGCTGCTGTATGGCGTACAGTTCCACCCGGAACTGTACGACGATGAGCACCAGGACGGTAAGATGCTGCTGAAGAACTTTTTCCGCATCGCGGGAGTGATCAAATAAAGGGAGTGAGACTATGGCCAACATTCGTGTGAACGACAGGAGTTTTGAGAGCGTCCAATACCGGCGGCTCTCTGACGAACAGTGCGAAAAGGTCCACTGCGCCAGCCTGGAGATCCTGGAGCGCACCGGCGCTATGCTCTACGATCAGCAAGCCATTGACCTGCTGAAGAAGGCAGGAGCCTTCGTGTCCGATGGCAATCGGGTGCGCATACCATCGGGAATGGTGGAGAAGGCGTTCAATACCGTCCCTAAACGAGTGGTGCTGTGCGACCGCTATGGTCGTCGCGTCATGCAGGTGGAGGGGCATCGCTGCTTTTACGGGCCGGGTTCGGACCTGCTCAACATCGTTGACCATCGAACCAACGAGCGCCGCAGAGCGCTTCTCAGCGATGTGAAGGACGCCATGATCATGAGCGATGCCCTGCCGGACATTGACTACGTGATGTCCTTCTTTCTTCCTTCCGACGTTGACCAGACCATCTACGATCGCTACCAGATGGAAGTGATGCTCAACTACACCACCAAGCCCATGCTCGTCGTAACCCCCGACTTCGAGGGGTTGAAGCTGGCGGTGGAGATGGCCGAAATCGTGGTCGGTGGCGCAGAGGCGCTGGAGCGGAACCCGCTGATGGCCTGCTACGTCAACGTAACCTCAGGGCTGGTGCACAACGAAGAGGCTTTGCAGAAGTTAATGTACATGGCCGCGCGGAGGCTGCCCGTCCTCTACATCCCGGTGACGTACGGAGGCATGGCCGCGCCAGTGACGATGGCCGGCTGCCTGGCCTTCAACAACGCTGGCGTGCTGCTTGGCCTGGTGCTTTCGCAATTGGTTCGCGAAGGCGCGCCCTTCGTCGTGCCCGGTTTCGGGACCGCGATACTGAACATGAGAACTCTGGGCGGCGGCATCCCCGATACGCGGGGGATAGAAGCCGAGCTGGCCCACCACTACGGTCTGCCCATGTTTGGCATTGTGGGCTCCGGGGCCAAGGTGGTTGATGGGCAGGCTACCCTGGAAACCGCCCTTACCATGCAGCAAGCTACCCTCAGTGGGGCCAACATCATCCATGACCTGGGTTACATGGAGAATGGCCTGACGGGTTCGCTGGCCCTGTTCGTCATCGCTCACGAACTGATCGGGCACCTTCATCACACCACGCGGGCGGTGGAAGTGAATGACGAGACGCTGGCATTGGACCTGATAGATGAGGTCGGGCCTCTGGGCAACTTCCTCGATACCGAGCACACCCGGCGCCACTACCGGCAGTACTGGTACCCCGAAGCGCCGGAACTGATAGAACGACACAAGTACGACGGCTGGGTAGCGGAGGGCAGCACCACCCTGCTGGAGCGAGCCACTGCCCGTGTGGACAACATCCTGGCTGCCCACATCCCCGACCCCTTGCCCGACGACGTCGCCCAGGCCATCAAAGCCGTCGTCCGGCGAGCGGAGGAAAGCGTGAAGAAGTGAAGGAGGAAAAACGTGGCCAACATCCGCACCAACGACCGTACTTTCCCCAGCGTTCAATTCCGACGCCTGTCGGACGAGCAGTGCCAGAAGATCCACTGGGCCAGCCTGGAGGTGATGGAACGCACCGGCGTGCGCTTGTGTGAGCAGGAGGCCATTGATCTGATCAAGAAGGCCGGCACCCACGTATCCGATGGCAACCTGGTGCGCATTCCTCCCGGCCTGGTCGAGAAGGCCCTCACTACCGTCCCCGATCGGGTGGTGCTGTGCGACCGCCACGGCAACCGCGTCATGCCTGTGGAGGGCCATCGCAGCTTCTACGGCCCAGGCTCCGATTGCCTCAACATCATAGATCACCGCACCGGAGAGCGTCGAAAGCCGGTGCTTCAGGACATCGTCGAGGGGATGATTGTGGCCGATGCGTTGCCCAACATAGATTTCGTGATGTCCATGGTCCTGCCCGTGGACGCGCCCCAGGCCGTGGCCGACCGCTACCAGATGGAAGCCATGCTCAACTACACCACCAAACCCATCGTGTTCGTCACCACCGAGTTTTCGGGTTGCGCGGACGCGGTGGAGATGGCCGAGGCGGTAGCCGGAGGGGCCGATGCGCTGCGCTTGAATCCGTTTGTGGCCTGTTACATCAACGTCACCACCGGCCTACGCCACAACGAGGAAGCGCTACAGAAGCTGCTTTATCTGGCCGACAAAGGTTTGCCTGCGCTGTACATTCCGGTGGGGTTGGGTGGCGCTACGGCTCCCGTTACGCCGTCCGGCTGCCAGGTGATCTGGAACGTCGGCGCTCTGGTTGGCCTGGTGCTGTCCCAGCTCAAACGAGAGGGCGCGCCCTACGTCGTGGCCGGTTGGGGAGGCAGCGCGCTGGACATGAGAACGCTCGTCCAGCCCTATGCAGGTCCTGACCGGCGCGGCATCGCTCAGGCCATGGCCCATTTCTATGGCCTGCCCATGTTTTCCCTGGCCGGATGCAGCGACTCGAAGTGCATTGATCAACAATCGGGCATCGAGGCCGCTTTAACCCTGATGACCGCTGCCCTGGCCGGGGGCAACATCGTTCACGACCTGGGCTACCTGGAGTCGGGCCTGTGCTACTCGCTGGCCCAACTGGTGGTCTGCGACGAGATCCTGGGCTGGCTGGAGCACTTCATACGTGGCGTTGACGTCTCTGACGAATCTCTGGCCGTAGACCTGATCCACCAGGTGGGCCCCGACGGGCAATACTTCGACACCAAGCACACCCTGGCGCACTATCGAGAGCGGTGGTACCCGAGGCTCATCAACCG
>CAZGKH010000378.1:0-4531 GCA_964525665.1 uncultured Anaerolineae bacterium
GCGGCGGAGAGAACGAAAGGCAGGTGATCAACGCCGGCCATGAGGCCATCGTGCTCCAAGGGATCGAGGAAGTAGGGTTGAGCGCCCAGGAGGTAAACGAAATCGGAGGCCAGTTTCACCGCTTTGGGAGCTGCACCTGCTGCTGGGGTGAGGCAATAGACCACCCCAGAGAAAAGGTCGGCTCTGGCGGCGTCAATTCCGCCCTCAGTGCCGCCAGCAGCGGCGGCTGCATGGCTGACGATGGGGTCGCCGCCCACGAAGTTCACTCCGTCGGGGAGTATCTCTTTCGCCCATTCGATCACGGGCGATTTGATGCTGGCCGTGTCGGTGATTAGACAGCCCGGCCTCAGGTAAGGGCCGATGGCCTCCAGAGTGCTTTTGACGCCCCCCACCGGGATGGCTATAACGACCAGGTCAGCCTCCTCGCAGGCGGAGATCAGGTTCCAATCGGTCTTATCCACCGCACCGATCTTCTTGGCCTGATTGGCTGCGCCGCGTTCCCGGTCGTGGCCGACTATCTCCAACTCAGCTTCAGCCTGGTGCAAGGCAAGTCCGATGGATCCACCAATGAAGCCCAAGCCCACTATCGTAATTCTCGGTTTACTCATTTAGAAATCTCCTCTACCTAATATCCAACATCCTACTAGTTCACCCCATCGGCCTCCTGCAGGGCGGCCAATAGCTTATCCCGCTGGGTTCTCAGCGGGTTATTGGCTGATGGCTCCTGATGATGCCGAATCAACTCTACGGCGGTTGGCGAGCAACCCGCGGCCTGGGCTAACTTCGCCCCCAACTCAGGATGCTGCTGGTGAACGAAGAAGGGGTAACGCCAACTGTGCGGTTGTTCCGACGCCAGCCGATCCAATAGCGGCGCCCAAACCGCCTTGATCAAAACGATGAGCACTCGATGCCACAGTCGCAACCGCCCGCCAGTTTTGCCCACGTCGTGCAACAGGGCCGCCACCAGTAAATCGCGATTATCGTACTGCTTTCCCCGCAAGGCACGAAAGACATCCAATCCATGGCGTTGGTCGCCTCGCGGCATCCGTAGAAAAAGCTCGGTCTGGGGAGGAGTCAGGTATTCGCCTAGCAGGCCGAGCTCCCGTTTGGGCACCCAAGCCGCCAAAGCCCGGAAGAACTGGCTGACCCGATACACCTAAAAGCCCGTCATCAAGCGAAAGAGAAGAAGAGCCGGCCGACCAAGGATCAGGCCCAAGATGCTAATGGGCAAGACCTGATCAACCAGGATCAGCAAGACAAAGAGCATATAGCCTTGAGCCCCTATTCTATCAAAAACCTCTGAAACCTGATAAGCCCATTGGGCCCGAATGGTGCTGAGGATCCCCCGTAAGATGCTGGCGCCATCCAAGGGAGGGATCGGCAACAAGTTGAAGAGGGCTATGCTGATGTTGATTAGCACCACGGTAAAGAGCAAGTTCATGACAGTCCATGACGACGAGAGGCCCAGCCTGATGGGAACAGCCACTATAGCGGCCAAGATCAGATTGGCAATAGGCCCCGCTGCCGCTACCATCCCCATGCCCACCCGAGGCCCTCTGCGTAGATACCGCGGATCAACCGGCACGGGCTTCCCCCAGCCAATGCCAAATCCAGAGAAGACGCTGAACAGCATCATCATCGTGCCCAGCGGGTCCAGGTGAACCAATGGATTCAGGGACAGGCGTCCCTGGTATCGGGCCGTGGGATCGCCCAATTCGTTGGCCATCCAGGCATGAGCGAACTCGTGGACGTCAATGGCAATGAGCAACGAGATCAGAAAAGCTACGATTTCTAGAGGGCTGCGACCCAGGATCATCTTTTCCCTTTCGCCAGAACAGGACTGAAACACTTCAGTGCCGGACACTTTTGCCAAACGCGCAGGCTTTAATCACGAATAGCACGAATATGCGAATGTCACGAATGTTTTCCTATCAATTTTAACTAGATTCGTGTCATTCGTTCATTCGTGATATTCGTGTTCCAAAAACTGTCCGGTAGCGAACTAAAATACAAGCCTCAACGGCGGGGGTTATTATAGCACAAAACAAAGAGGAGGCAAAGAAAAGGGTTATGGATTCGCCATATCTGGCCGGGTGTGCTATAATAACCCAGGGAGGTAACAGGCTATGCCCATGGACATCCGGCTAGGCGACGTAGTGCGATTGCGCAAGCAGCACCCCTGTGGAGGTTATGAGTGGGACGTGGTGCGGCTGGGAGCCGACATCGGCATCAAGTGCCGCACCTGCGGCCGCCGCCTGCTGTTGCCCCGGCGCAAGTTCGAGAAGAGCGTGAAGAAGTTGGTTGGTCGGGGGTAGTAATGCGATGGAAAAGAGCGGCCAGAGTCTTACTAGTTGGGGCCGTGCTATTCTTTTTGGGGATCAACATCTACCGTGGCTGGCGCGATGCCAGCCGTTTTCAATGGGATGTTAGTCCCTGGCCCATGTTTGTCTCGTTCACTCTGGCTCTGGCCTTCTGGCTCGTGACCGGCCTGGCGTGGAACTTTCTGGTCAGGTATTTGGCGGGCGATTTGACTCTACGCAAGGGCTTGAAGGTCTATTTTCTCTCTAACCTGGGATGGTATGTGCCGGGCAAGGTGTGGTATGCGGTAGGGAGAACCTACCTCGGTCAACAGGAAGGAGTGTCGGTGGAAGTGGTTTCCACTAGCGTGTTAGTGGAAATGGTGTTATCACTTACCTCAAGCGCGTTGGTGGCCGCTTTAGCCTTGCCTTTGCTCTCTCCTCTCCTGGGTGCTAGGAGCTTGTATCTGGGGATAGCTGTCCTCGTCTTCGGTCTGGTAGCTCTTCATCCCGTTCCTATGAAGACCTTGTTGGCCCTTCTGGAGCGCCTCTTGCCTGGGCCGAGACGAGAAATACGTTCCCCTCTTAGATACTCTGTCATGATGGGGTTTCTGGTGGGCTATCTGTGCATCTGGGGCATCGTGGGAGCAGCCTTCTTCGTCCTGCTGAACGCTATCCGCCCTCTCCCTTTGGCCTGGCTTCCAACTGTAACTTCCATCTACGCGGTGTCGTGGATGGCCGGCTTCTTGGCTCCTTTTGCGCCCAGCGGATTGGGTGTGCGAGAGGGAGCGATAATCCTTTTGCTTGGACAGTACCTGCCTGTGCCAGCCGTGACGGCCGCGGCCATTTTGTTTCGCCTTTGGTTGATCCTGGCCGAGTTGCTTTGGGCCGCCGTGGCGACTCGATGGTGATGGGTTGATTCTGAAGCGGGGTCAGTAGTAGTAATGCGGCCGACCTTTGCAGCTAGTACACACGGTGTCGCGGGTTGCTTTTTCCCCTCGAAACACCCGGCGGGAGGCGACGTAGAGATCATTGTTCCAGATATTCTTGAGAGGCTCGGCGAAAGCATTTCCAAAATCGTTGGCAGGATCGTCGTACCAACAACAGGGTGATACGGCACCCTCCCAACTGATCACGCAAGTCTCCCAAAGATAGGGACAGGCCCTGACCTTTTGCAGGGTCCTATCCTGGCGTGTTTTATAGTCATAGAAGCTGTGTATTTCATTTACAGGTAGCCATCTCGCCATGTCCTCTTGGCTATCTGTGTTCACCATGATGGGGGCCACCACCACGTTGTCTACCCCCACTTGTTTTCCCAACTGCCTTATGGCGGGCATCTGATTCTCGTTATGCCTGTTCAACAGAACTCTGATGGTGAGAATTGGAAAAGAGGTCTTTTGTGATTCTCTTTGTTCGGCCAATGATGCTAAACCCTCGATGACCTTATCCAGGCTTCCCCCGACTCTGTAAGTTTCGTACGTCTCCTGATCTGCACCATCCAGGGAGATAACCAACTCCTCCAGCCCCGACTCGATGACTTGCTCGGCCATCCTTGTATCGAAGTAATTGAGATTTGTGCTGACCTTGGTGCTGATGTTTCTGGTGTTGGCATAGTCAATCATGTCGAATATCCGACGGTGTAGAAACGGTTCGCCCCAGTTGTACAGATCTATGAAATAGGCGTACTCTGCCACCTCGTCAATCAGATTCTTGAAATCGTGGAAGGCCATCTTGCCCGGGGGGCGTTTGAGGGTTCCCCGTCCCGTGGGGCAAAGGGGACAGCGTAGGACGCAGGTGTTGATGGGGTCAATGACGTAGTGGTAGGGGTGGCCCCATACCTTCGCCCTTCTGAGACGCCTCTGACCCTTGACCAACAGCCAATTAGCTAGCTTTGTCGGCGTGCTATGCCTCAGCAATTTGGCCAGATGCTGCTGTCCTTTTAGGGCCACCGACCTCGGCCCCGCAGTTTTTGCGAACAGTGATATCGTCTGACGGTTTATCATGGGCTGTTTTCTTGACAAATTGGTCATTCAATTATATCATATTAACCAGAAAACGCAATGATTCCTCAGTTGTACCTACTCAGCTTTGCTCGCAGCGGACCCTAGTCCGCTGCTCCAACGGTGAAGATCGGCACTGCAAACTGTGAATACGCACTTGGCCAAGGCCACCACGGGCCGCTAGAGTCGCTGGACTAGGGTCCAGCGGGAGCAAGTGAGTAGTCACTTTAGAGC
>CAZGKH010000379.1:0-1306 GCA_964525665.1 uncultured Anaerolineae bacterium
CGCCGACCCCCACCAGCACCCCTACGAACCCTCCCCCGCCGACCGCTACCTTCACGCCGACGCCTTACTGGAAACCTGGAGACTGGGTTGACTACGCTCCCAGTGGGATGCCCGACTTCGACCAACGGCAGAACGCATGGTGGTACTCCGAGCCGGAAAGCTGGAGCTACTGCGGCCCGCTGGCTGTTGCCAACAGCCTGTGGTGGTTCGATTCCAAGATGGAGCCTAACCCGGTGGCCCCGCCGACCATCAATGACAACTACGATTTGGTCACATCGTACAACCCCGGCGTTTGGGACGACCACGATCCAAGGAACCTGTCCCCGTTCGTTGAGCACCTGGCCTGGCTGATGGACACCGACGGGCAGCGGACTGGCGACCTGCATAAAGGCACCCGCCTGAACGATTTGTACGAGGCCATCAGGCAATACCTCCTTGACCGCGGCCTGGATGAGAATTACGAAGTTACACTGGTCCCGAAGCCCACCTTTGACTCGGTGGTGCACGAGGTAGAGCGGTGCGAGAATGTCATATTGTTCCTGTGCTCTTGGACGTGGAATTCCGAGTACCAAGAGTGGGCTCGCCTGGGTTGCCACATCCTCACCATGGCAGGAGTTGATTCCCACAATAGACAAGTCTTCTTCAGCAACCCCATCAAGAACAGCGCCGAGGCAGGTTGGCCGGGACGGGTAAAGGACGGTATACTGATAGATCACGATCCTATACCAGGCCACTCGCACGATGTACATAACGACGCAGGTAATGTCTCCCATGACAGGTACGACGTTGTGGAGACCGATAGTCCCGGTGGGGTTTGGGGGCCGGCCGACTACGACGACATTGAAGGTCTCCTCGGCCAGAATTTGCCCCAAGATATCCCTCAGCGATACAGGCCCAAGCGGGACTTGAGCGAATATGCCCAAGCGGAGATCCAGACCGTGGTCGAATATGCCATCGCCATCTCGCCTGTTGTTCGCATCGTGTACCTGCCCGTGATATTGAAAAGCCCTGCCCAGTAGAGGATCGAAGTAGACATAGGCACATGAAAGGCCCGGGGAAGTTTAGCCTTGAAGAGCAGGATTGCTGAGAGCCAGGAAAAGCCACCGAACTCTCTACAGAGGTAGGTGGCTTTCCCCTGTGAATCAGTCGGGTCGCAACGGAGAACACAGCTGGGCAGGATTTACGGATCAGGGGAAGACCCGTCAATCCTGCCCAGCTCGATTGCGGATTGCGGAATATGAAATGACTTGTGTTGGGCGAAGGTCTTGCGTTGGGCGAAGGTCTCCGACCGAGCCCAAGAAAAATC
>CAZGKH010000379.1:1406-2752 GCA_964525665.1 uncultured Anaerolineae bacterium
GTTGGGCGAAGGTCTTGCGTTGGGCGAAGGTCTCCGACCGAGCCCAAGAAAAATCCGTCAATCCTGCCCATCAGTGTTCTTGGAAAGACACGCAACCGTGAAAGCACAAACGATGACCAAGACAATTCGGGGAATAATAGCTGCGGGGTTCTTGCTCGTAGTGCTGGGAATCTTCCTAGCGAGCACACCTTCACTGACTCAGGCCAGCGATCCACCGCCAAGCGCGATGCTCATTGAGGAGGCGTATCAAGAGGGGAGCATCAGCTACGAGACCTCGCTCCTCTACAAAGTGTACTCTGTCTTCGACCCCCCAAAGCTGCCCGCCGAGTACCAAAGCAGCACGCCCGGCAAATGCGCCACTCCCATCTTGAGGGAAATCAGGAGACACTGGGGCACGCTGAGCTCTCAAGTCAAGAGAGAGTTGGCTGCTTATCGCGGGCTTCTGTCCAGACCCTCCCTCAGCGGGCCTGAATTCACTTATGACACGGCCCATTTCCAGATCCACTACACCAACTCCGGCGTGGATGCGGTTGATCCTGCCGATAGCAACGGCAACGGAGTCCCTGACTATATCGAGATGATGGGGGCTGAGCTGGAAAACGTTTTGGCGGCGGAACTGGATGACATGGGCTGGCTGCAACCGCCGTCGGACCAGACGGTGGACGGGGATCCCGATTACGATGTCTACGTCCAGAATTTGAAGTTCTATGGCTATACAATGCCCGACGGGGAAGCTGACCAGGGCATCCAGTCTGGGGACAATGAGAACTCACCAGAGGTCATAGAACTCAATGCTTGGCGTTCCTATATGGGCTTGGAGAACGATTATTATGGCAACTTCAATTGCACTCCCCTTGATTGTATCAGGGTGACAGCGGCTCACGAATTTAACCACACCATCCAGTTCGGCTACGATTATGAGGAGGAGGATTGGTTAATGGAGGCGACGGCGACCTGGATAGAGGACGAGGTCTACGACTACGTGAATGATAATCTGGGTTATCTGGTCTTCCACTTCGACGATCCTGATCTTTGCTTGCCTGGCGCTATTCCATATCGCCCAGGCCGTTGGTACTCTGATTGGATTCTGATGCGCTTCATCTCTGAGCACCACGGGGGACAGAGTACCATCAGGAGTGTGTGGGAGCACAGCGTACATTACAACAGTTACTATGGCTCCTTTGCTTTCGATGCTCTTAGCGATACCCTCAACGAGATGGGCTCCAGCCTGCCCACGGTATTCACCGGATTCGCCGCTGCCAACTATGTGATGTCCACCTGCCCAGCTAACGACCCTTACTGCTACGAAGAGGCGAGTCTCTATCCCGATGTCTACATTGAGGGAA
>CAZGKH010000379.1:2852-4510 GCA_964525665.1 uncultured Anaerolineae bacterium
ACAAGCTGCGGAGGCACGTACCAGGGAGACACGACGTATGCGCCATCCAACGTCACTTACTACAACTGCGCCCGTCCCTGGAAGGAGAGCGGCCCGGAAGAAGTCTACGTCTTGACCACCGAAACCAGCGGCGACATCGTCGCCACCCTCGATGACATAGACATGTCGGGGGATTTGGACGTGTTCATCCTGTCCTCCTGCGATGCCATGAGCTGCCTCGCCTATGGCGACAACGCCGCTAAATACAGAAACGCGCCCCCTGGTACTTACTACATTGTGGTGGATGGGTACGAGGGAGCATCGGGCAGCTACACCTTGAGGGTGAAGTGCGCCAAGAGTCTGGATTGCAGCACTGCCGTTTCCGCAAGCTGTGGGGGTTCATATCAAGGGAATACAACGGGGGCGAACTCCGACGTTACCTACTATAACTGCTCCAGTTGGGATGAAAGCGGTCCTGAAGAGGTGTACGTGCTGACGACCGAGGCCAGCGGCGACATCACTGCTACCCTCAGCGGCATGGACGTCGGGGTAGACCTGGATGTGTTCATGCTATCTTCTTGCGACGAGGATACCACCCTGGATTACGATGATGACGCCGCCAGCTACAGCCACGCTCCCCCAGGCGCCTACTACATCGTGGTGGAGGGCTACAAGAGGGACTCAGGTAGCTATACCCTTGACATAAGTTGCTCCACCTGTCCTGGCGTGGGGACAGGCTATGTCACTGCCGTGGACAACGAGAACAATGACCTCATGGGTTGCCCAGATGACGATATGTACGCCGACTCCGGGTGCGTATTCAAGACCGACCCGCAGCACCCTATCGAGTTCAACATTTTGGTTCCATCGTTACCGTTCGGCAAGGTCTCCGACCGTCGCCTGAGGACGGTACAACTCAGTCTACGGGCCTGGGATGTGGACGAAGGAGGTGATCCGGCAGATCCACCGGAGTGTGTGGAGCGGGATGAGGTGTATCTCAACGGTGAATTCGTTGGCTACCTGGCCGGAGCCAACAAAACCTGGAGCACCTCCGTCTTCGACGTTGATTCCTCGCTGATACAACAAGGCAACAATCTGGTTCAGGTGTACATTGACGTTGACAATTGCGCTGCGTGCGCTGCTGTTGATTGGGGACAGTTGGCGTTTGATGGTGGCGGCGGCGCGGCGTCCATTCTCTCGGTTGTTCCAGACGAGGCATGCTATCTGCTGGGTTCGACGGCGAACGTGACGATGACACTAGGCGCCACGTTGGCCAGCCAAGAGGTCAGAGTTGAAGCCAATATCATTAACATAATGGATGCCGCCATCAGTTACCTGGTTGGCATTTCGCAGACGTTGACCATCTCTGGTCCCGATCAGAACAACGACATTTCTTTGTCGCTAGACCTGCCCGCGGGCGCTATCCCTGGCGACTATACTCTGCAAACCATCGTCTTCGATACGTGCAGCGGAACCCAAAGCGACTACTATGAGAGTGCCATCCGCATTGACCCTGTGTGCGCAACGGCAACTCCTACCCCGACTAGCACCGCCACGCCGACCTCCACGCCAACCGGCACCTCTACACCCACCTCGACGCCGACCAGCACTCCAACTGCCATTCCACCCGGCACGTTTTCCCCCCCTGCAACCCCCCCCACCACACCACCACAGCACTG
>CAZGKH010000380.1:0-4468 GCA_964525665.1 uncultured Anaerolineae bacterium
GTTTCTTCCCTTATGAGTGGCGCGACCGCGCTATGGAGCAGCTCGCAATGACATTGTGTCGGGAAGCTATTCTTTTACGGACCCTTAGCAATCAAAAAACAAAAACCCCCGTCCCGGTAAGGGACGAGGGCTTCGTAGCCAGAAGCATCCGTGGTGCCACCCCTCTTAGGCCAACTCACATAAACAAAAAAATCCGCCATGACAGCGGATAGATCGTGAGCCAGCCTCACTCATTGCAGGTACGGGACAGCAGCGATGTTGTCCGATACCTTCGGCCGTGATAACGGTGGCGATTCCGGCTCGGCTTACTTGGGGGCTACCCCGTTCGGCCTGCAACTCCCAGGTCCATTCGGCCTTCGCGCTGGCGTCGGGCTCCCACCTTACCCCGACTCTCTGAGCCTCGCCTGAAGGCTTACTAGTCCTGTTCTCAGTCTTTGGCAGTGTTTGATTTGTGGTAGAGTGTACCACATTAGGGGCAAAATGTCAAATCCAATTGATCATGCTTCATCCATTCGACCGGCACTCATCCGGCCTATGACCACCGCGGACACTGACCGCGAGCAATGACCACAGCCACTCCATCATAATTCATCCCGCTTTCGATTGCGCCTTGTATGTCCTCGCCCTGGTCCAGGTCAACCACGCGCACCATCCCGGCGCCGGCCTCCTGGGCCAGCGCTGCCAGATCCACTGCGCGCTGCGGCCTTCCCCGAGCATCCACTTGGCTTGCCGGGTGGGGCTGCCCGCCTGAGAGCGCGGTCGTGCCGTTATCGAGGATCAGCACTAACATGGTCACGCCCACCCGCGTCGCGTCCACCAGCCCGGCGAAGCCAGAGTGTAGGAAGCTCGAGTCGCCGCACAGCGCGACGACTCGCTTTCCCGGGGCTCGCTTCGACAAGCCCTTGGTACTGCGTCCCAAGGACGAAGTGCCCAGGGCTATTCCGGCCGCCATCCCAATGCTCGAGCCCAGGCTGTTCTTGACATCCAACAGTTCATAAGGCGGCAACTGGGCGCGAACCATGCAGCCTGGATCACCGACGATGATGACTTCGCCGCGCTCTCCCAATTGAGCGATGACCTCGGTGAGGGCGTCAAAGCTGGGGATGTACGGACAGCCATGGCAGAGGGGCTCTCGACTGGGGAGGGGCCGACTGTCCTCTCCCTCTGTGGATAGAGCCAGGTGGGGCAGGAAACGGTTCAGCGCGGCCGCGATGTGGGGAGAGAATAGCTCGCCAGCGCGGGGGATGTGACCCGTGTCGCGGCCGTAGATGGGCAAAGTCAGTCTCGCCTCCTGCGCTGCCGCCCGCACGGCTCGTTCGACCAACGGGGCCGTTTCCTCCAGCACAAGAACCGACTCCACTGTCCGCAGGAAGGCCCTCACCCGCTCCACCGGCAGCGGATGGAAGGTCCCCAGACGCAGTATGCGTAACCCCGGGGGCACGGCGCCGCTCAGCAGGTCCAGGAGCTTCTGGTAGGCGAACCCGGCTGCGATCACTCCTTTTGGCCCCTCCCCTTCTACCCCGTTGAGGGGCGAGTCCTCAAAGCTGGCCTGGACTGCGTCCAGCCGTTGGCCCAGGCGCAGATGGTAGGGCACGACGTTGACCGGCAGAACCACCCAGCGCATGAATTCATGCTGCAAGGGAGGCGGCGCAAGGTTTCGGAACTCTTTGTCCGCGTCGGGGGCTTCCGAAACCTGGATCTCCCCTTCGGCAAGGGAGAGGGCGCGGGTGATGCGCAAGATGATTGGCAGGCCCGTCTCCTCCGACAGTTGGAATGCCTGGCTCATGGCTGCCCGCGCGTCGGAGACCGAGGTGGGTTCGAGCAGGGGGACCTCTGCCGCCAGTGCCAGGCGCCGGCTGTCCTGCTCGTTCTGCGAACCCCAACCGCCGGGGTCATCGCCGACGAGGAGGACCAAACCAGCATTACAGCCGGAGAGATTGAAGGCCATCAGCGGGTCGAGCGCGATGTTGAGCCCCACGCTTTTCACGCACAGCAGTGAGCGCGTCCCGGCCAGGGACGCGCCGAAGGCCATCTCAATGGCGACTTTTTCGTTGCTGGTCCACTCGACCTGCACCTCGTCGGGCGAGGTCAGTTGGAGGATGGCGTTGACAATGCCTGTGGCTGGCGCGCCTGGGTAACCGGTCACCAGCGAAACGCCAGCCTGGATAGCGCCGTGGGCCAGCGCATAGGCTCCAGAAATAAGTTCGCTCATATCTATCTCCTGTTCCACGCCTTACAGAGGGTTGTATGCATAACTCTCTTCATTCATGCTCACCTCAGGGTAACAGTAGTTTTGCACTTTTTACGTGGGGCATACTGTCAACGGATTTCTGGAACGAATTGAACGGATAATCTCTCATACGGCGAGATTGTTTCTGTCCGATCTGACCTAAATCCGTTCAATCCGATCCCCGAATCCGCTGACAGCTCCCCGTTGGCCTTTTTGTCAAATCTGCAAAACTACTTGGTAAGAAAATGGCACTTATTGCGTCATATTAGTAGAAGTAACAAAGAAGTATCAAAAACAAATAAACCTTTAGGGAGGTAAAAGTCATGAAGAAGATAGCAGCTATAGGGTTACTAGTAGTACTGGCCGTGAGCCTTATCCCGTCAGCAGCTCTGGCGGATCACACTGTTAGGATCTACGACGGCATCGCCGATACGTATGAGGAACTGGTGTTCTCAGTGAAAGCCGCGGGAGGCGGAAAGTTGCGAGTGTTCGAGGGTCTTTCGACGGGCAATAGCAACGATGTAGTCTTGACCCTCAAGGGCAACCGTATCTACAAGGGCAAAGTCCTAACCAACTCCAACGTGTTGTTCACCATCAAGAACGGTCGCCTGATCCCTGGTGTAGACAGCCGCCAGTCCAACGCCGTTTACACCGTGCGCGACGGTCGCGTCTACGCTGGGCGGGTCACGACCCCTGACAACATCGTCTACTCTTTCGATGATACCAGTGGCAGGGGACGGCTCTACGAAGGCATCACCAAGCAACTGAGCAAAGTAGTCTTCACAGTAGACGGCCACCTGGATGATGTCTTGTTCCTGCTGCCGATCCTGGCCGATGGTCTGTTCTAAATCCAGGTAAGGTTAGCAACGAATCTGCAGAGAATGAAGAGGGGACCACAAGGTCCCCTCTTTCTGTTCTAGTAGACCTACTTGTAATTCAAAGAGGAACGCACCTTACGCCAGATGATATCCCCCACCACCTTCGCCTCCTCCACCCGCAAGAGAGCGATCATGACCAAGTATGTAACTAGCCCCACACCACCAACCCCACCGACGGCGACGAGCTTACCAAACAGAGTGTTAGCATCCAGCACTCCTTGCAGCCTCATGAGGACAAAGTAAGTCACCCCCCCCATCACCAGAGAAGCAAAAAGCGTCTTTAGAGTGAGAGTAGTTATCCCATATCTGCCCAGTCCGCCCATGCGTCGCTGGAGAAGATCCAGCATGGTCAGGGCGTGGACGGTGAGCTGGGTGGAGTTGGCCAGGATCAGGCCGATCATGCCCAGGGGGCGGATCAGAGACAGGGCCACTATCAAGTAGACCACAACTCCCAGCACTCCCACCAGAGCCGGAGTCACGGTGTCCTTTCGGGCATAGAAGGCAAAGATCAGCGGCAGATCAATGGCAGCGAAGGTCAGGCCCAGCAGGTAGTAGCGGAGGGCCATAGCTGTTTGAGCGGTGTCATGGGCGTCAAAGTTGCCATGTTGAAAGAGGAGAGCCACGATAGGTGCAGCCAGGACGAAAAGGCCGAGGGTGGCGGGGATGATGGCCATCAGCACCATCTTGAGTCCCAGAGCAAGGGTGTGTTGGAAGTTGGAGGTTGGAAGTTGGAAGTTGGATATTGGAGGTTGCTTGCTGGCTGCTTCTGAGGCATATTGGGATAGAGTTGGCAAGATGGCCAGGGAGACGGCCGCTGACACCATGCCGATGGGAAACTGGATTAGGCGGGTGGCATAATCCATCCAGGCGATGCTCTCCTCGCCGGTGCGCGAAGCCAGGTTGCTGTCAATGACGATGCCTATCTGGCTGATAATCAGGCCCAGTACTATCGGCAGGTAGAGGCCGGCGATGCGGCGCAAAGCCGGGTGGGAGAGGTCGAGTGAGAAAGCGAACCTGACATCGCGTAAATCCGGCAACTGGATTGCCAGTTGCAACATCGCTCCCAGCAGGATGCCCAGCGCCAGGCTGTAGATATTGACTTTATCGGCCAAAAGCAAGGCGCAAGTGATGATGCCGGCGTTGTAGATGGCAGCGCCGAAAGCCGGGTAGGTGAAGCGCTTCAGAGTGTAGAGCAGGCCAGTGACCATGCCAGAGAGGCCGAAGAAGAGCACCGCCGGCAGAATGATGCGGATCATCCTGGTGGTCACCGCCCGTAGCTCGGCGTCGAAGCCACTACCTATGATCCAGGCCACCTGGGGGGCGAAAAGCTCCAAGAGGATGACGATGAGGCTGAGGATGA
>CAZGKH010000381.1:0-4439 GCA_964525665.1 uncultured Anaerolineae bacterium
CCATCGAGATTTGTTTCTTAGTAGCAGGTGAGAAGTTTCCAGAAATCAAGCCGGCGACCTCTCTCTCTGGAGATCGCTGTGACGGAGGTTGCTTTTCTTCCCCAGTTTATGGTATCATTAAGCTCGCAAGGGCGGAGGGGAGGAAGGGCAACCTCTGTTTGCGTTTTCCCCCTCCAATCACTTTCAATGTGAATGGCTTCACAGCGAGTTTGAGGATTTATCGAACTGCTCCTGGGATGGTTCACCGCAGGTGAACCTTCGGTTAATCCCTCAATTCGTTGTGAAGGCTGTAGTGTTCTACGCATCGAGGTGACCTAATGACCCGCTCCGAAACCAGCATCGGCATTTTCACCACCGACGCTAATCTCATCATCCGCTCTTGGGACGACTGGCTGGCACGGGCGACGGGGATTTCCGCCGACGACGCGCGCGGCCAGCCTCTTACCGCGCTGGCGCCCGATCTAGAAGAGCGCGGGCTGCTGGCGCGCTTTGAGCGGGTTCTCCGAG
This sequence comes from uncultured Anaerolineae bacterium, assembly GCA_964525665.1. GTDB lineage: Bacteria > Chloroflexota > Anaerolineae > VGOG01 > VGOG01 > CAYMKL01. The sequence continues at coordinate 508 of CAZGKH010000381.1, forward strand.
ATGGTGTGGTCGAGCTTCTCGCGCCCGTATTCCACAAATACCTGATCCCCTGCCCGCCGCAGGCGCCGTCCAGTCGTTTTGACCTCATGCAGCAGCAGGTGACGCTTGCGCCCCTACGCGAGGATGGCAAGATCGTCGGCACGCTGGTCACCATCCAGGACGTTACCGCGCGCCTCGACCGCGAGCGTGAGCTGGCCGAGCAACTGGCCAGTCCCGACGAAGCCACGCGGCTGCGCGCCGCCCAAGCCCTGGCCGAGGAAGAAAGCGAAGCATCGGTGCAGGCGCTAGCCGGTGTGCTGGGCGACGAGAGCTGGCGCGTGCGCCGGGCGGCCGTCAATGGGCTGGCGCGGCGCGGCGGGGCCGATGCGGTAACTGCGCTGCTGCGCTCGTTGCGCGAGGAACACCACAGCCTGGGCGTGCTGAACAGCGCGCTGCAGGTGCTGGCGATGAGCGACCTGGATGTCATTTCGCCGCTGGTGCAATTCCTGCATGCGCCAGAAGTGGACCTGCGCACTTACGCCGCGCTCGCCCTGGGGGAGCGCGGCGATCCGCGCGCCATTCCGGCGCTGATCACGGCCCTGGAGGATAGCGACGCGAACGTGCGTTATCACGCCATTGAAGCCCTGGGCAGATTGCGTGCCAGTGAAGCGATAGAATCGCTGATCTCGATTGCTGAGGCACGCGATTTCTTCTTGGCGTTTCCCGCGCTCGATGCCCTGACCTCCATCGGCGATACCCAGGTCGCGCCGCGAATCGTGCCGCTGCTCGAGGACGAGCTTCTGCGCACGGCAGCCGCCGACGCCCTGGGTCAACTGGGCGACGAGCAGGTCGTCGCGCCGCTGGTGACGCTTTTGAACACGCCCGATGCACCGCTGCCTGTCATCGCCCAGTCGCTGGCCACCTTGTACGATCGCTACGAAACGTCGTACAGCGAAGGCGCTCACATCGCCGACCTGGTTCGCCCGGCCATCAATGCGACGGGGGTGCAAAACTTGCTCGACGCCTCGCCGGAGGCGCGGGACGATGAACTGCGCTCGCTGGCGTTGGTTCTCGGTTGGCTGGAGGATGCGGCGGTGGAACGCGCGCTGACGCAACTGCTGGGCCAGCCGAGCGCGCGCGCAGAGGTGGTACGAGCCCTGGTACGCTATGGCGAGCGGGTGACCGATCTGCTGGTTGAGCAATTGGAGGCCGAGGAAATGGAAACACGCCAGGCGGCGGTGGCGGCCCTGGGGCGGATCGGCGATGCCCACGCTGTGCCCGCGCTGACGCGCGTTTTGACAGCAGATGATGAACTGGTGATCGCCACCACGGGCGCACTGGCCAAGATCGGCGACCGTCGTGCCTTTGACCCGCTGTTGGGACTGCTTGGCCATTCCAAGGCGGCTGTGCGCCAGGCGGCGATTTCGGCCCTCAATTCGCTGGGCCATCCCGACATGCCGGCCCGCGCGGCGGTCCTGTTGTGCGACCCCGATCCGTTGGTGCGCGAGTCGGCGGCCAGGATCGCGGGCTATTTCGGCTACCCCGAATGTGTGGACCTGCTGTTCGAGCTCTGCCACGATGAGGACGAGGGCGTGCGCCGGGCGGCGATTGAGAGCCTCCCCTATCTCGAAGATGATCGCGTCCTACCGACGCTGGTCGCCGCGCTGCAAGACGGCCCGCGCAAGGTGCGCGCCTCCGCTGCCCGCGCCCTGGGCCAGGCCGAGAGCCCGGATGTCTTATGGCCTCTGCTCAGTGCGCTGGAGGACGCCGATCCGTGGGTGCGCTACTACGCCACGCGCTCGCTTGGGCGGCTGGCCTTCCCTGAGTCGCTGGATGCGCTGGCGCACCTGGCCCGAGAGGACGAGGCGAACATGGTGCGTGCGGCGGCAACAGAGGCGCTGGGGCAAATCGGAGGGGCGTGGGCAGTCACCATCCTCGCGCCGTTGGTCGAAGCGGAGGAGCACGACCTGTCGCGCGCGGCCTTGCGAGCCCTGGGCCAAATCGGCCACCCCGATGCCTTGCCGCCCATCCTGGCCGCGCTGCATGCGTCCGACCCAGAGCAGAGGCTCGATGCCCTGTACGCGCTGGCGAAACGAGGTGGCGTGGGTGCAGTCGGCGCACTGCAATGGGTCGCCACCACCGACGCCGAGCCGCGCGTGGCCCAGGCGGCGCTGGAGGCGCTGGCCCGCTTGGCGACGCCAGAAGCGGTTGCCGCGCTGGCGGCGCTGACCGCGGATCCCACGCACCGCGAGGTCTGTATCGCCGCCTTGGCGGGGCTGGGCGCAGCGCACGTTGAAGAGGTGGCGCGCGGCCTGACTCATGTGCATCCGGCGGTGCGGCGGGCGACGGTGAGCGCGCTGGCGCGGATGAAAAACCCGCTGGCATCGGCCAAACTGCGCGCGGCATTGGAAGACGAAGACCCGTCGGTGCGTCTCGCAGCGGCCACCGAATTGAGACACCTGGGCAGATTAATGGTGACATGAGATTTCATTCCGAAGCCCTCGGCTTACCCGATACAGCTTTCTCCATCCTCCGGGATTTGATTCACGACCACACGGGGTTGTTTCACGAAGACGGCAAGCGCGACGCGCTGGCGGACAAGCTCTCGCCACGCGTGGTGGAGTGCGGATTTGACTCTTTTCTGGATTACTATTATTATTTGAAGTACGACTCCGACGCGGAGGCCGAATGGGGACAGGTGATGGATGCCCTGTCGGTGGGCGAAACCTACTTCTGGCGGGAGATGGATCAGGTGCGTGCGCTGGTGGACGTGGTGGTGCCGGAGTATTTCGCAGTGAGGCGTCCAGACCCCTTGCGCATCTGGAGCGCGGCGTGCGCCACGGGCGAGGAGCCGCTGACCATCGCCATGGCGCTGAACGAGGCCGGCTGGTTTGCCCGCGCCCCAATCGAGATCTACGCCAGCGATGCCAGCCCGGCCGCGATCCGAAAAGCGCGGCAAGGGCTGTATCGTGAGCGCTCGTTCCGCAACTTGCCGCCTGCCCTGCGGACCAGGTATTTCACCCCAGAGGATGGGAGGTGGCGAGTCGCGCCGAATCTCCACGCGCGGATCCAGTGGTCAGTAGTGAACCTGCTGGCGGAGGACGAAGTGCGACGCTTTGCCTCCGCGCCGGTCATCTTTTGCCGCAACGTGTTCATCTACTTTTCCCCGGATGCCATTCGCCAGGTGGTGGACACGTTTTCCCGGTGGATGCCCGCGCCCGCCTATCTCTTCGTCGGGGCATCGGAATCGCTGTTGAGGGTGACGACGGATTTTAATCTGGAGGAGGTCGGGGGGGCGTTTGTGTACGTGAAGAAGGAGGTTTCATGGAACAACTCATCCGCGTTCTAGTCGTAGACGATTCGGCCTACGTGCGCAAGGTGGTGAGGCAGATGCTTCAGCGCAGTCCCTTCATCGAGGTGGTGGGGACGGCGCGGGACGGTGTGGAGGCCCTGGAGCTGGTCGAGGAACTGAACCCCGACGTGGTGACTCTGGATTTGATGATGCCCAGGCTGGACGGCGTCGGCTTCCTGCGCCAGCAGATGGCGCGGCGGCCGGTGCCAGTGGTCGTGGTGAGCATCGCCAGCGAGAGCGGGGAAATGGCGCTGGAAGCGCTGGATGCTGGCGCGGTTGATTTTGTCCAGAAACCGACCGCCTTGGCGACCGAAAAGGTCTACGAGATCAGCGACGAGTTGATCCGGACGGTCAAGACGGTCGCGCGCGTCGGTCCACGCAGTCAGGCCATCCGCGAACGGTTGACGGTCGCGCCGGAGCCGGTGAGCGTCGCGCAGCGGGCCGGGCTGGTGGATATGGTGGTGATCGGTATTTCGACCGGCGGCCCGCAGGCGTTGCGATACCTGATCCCGCAATTGCCGGCCGATTTTCCTGCTCCGGTCGCCATAGTCCTGCACATGCAGTTCAGGCACAACGATCTCTATGCGCGTATATCGCCCTC
>CAZGKH010000382.1:0-4425 GCA_964525665.1 uncultured Anaerolineae bacterium
CCGCTCTGATGTTAGGAGTGAAAGACACAGCCGATCTCGCGGTTGCGGACCCGGGACAGCTTGTTCTTGCTCAAACTGCTGACGTCCTCGCCATCCAAGACGTAGCCGCCATCGGTGGGCCGATCCAGGCAACCTAGGATGTTCATCAGGGTAGATTTGCCCGAACCGGAGGGCCCCATGATGGCCACGAACTCACCCCGCTGCACCTGTAGGTCCACCCCGCGCAGGGCGTGGACAGCTATGTCACCAGTGCCGTAGATTTTGCTAAGCGCTCTGATTTCGATCAGAGGGCCTGTACTGAGTTCGTCGAAGGAATGCTCAGACATTTCTAGCCTCCCCCGAAGAACCGCATCATCCCCGGCATAGGCTGTTGTTCGCCCCCGGTGGAGGAACCGGTTGACGTGTCCGAGCTTTCCACCGTGCCGGTGCTGACGGACTCGCCCACCTCCAGACCAGAGAGGATCTCGGCATTGACGTAGTCCTTCAACCCCACCTCAACCATGCGCAATTCCAATTCCTCGTTGGGTTGCACGACGAAGACGGCGTATTGGTCTGGCGCGATTTCCCGCAGCGCCTGGATGGGCACCAGCAGCGCATTCCGCGCTTCTCCGGCCACAATCTCGACATCAGCGTTCATGCCGGAGAGAAGGTTGACCGGATGCGCAGAGAGGTCAATGCTGGCCCGGACCTGGATGGCCGGTGTGTTGCTCACCGTCACCAGTGACGGATCCACGCTCACGATCTCGCCAGGGAAGGTATAGTCCGGCAGGGCCTCAAAGACAAAGTTCACCGCATTGCCTGGCGCGACGCTCGCCAGGTCTGTCTCCTCCACCCAAAAGAGCACTTGTGGGATTTCCAAGTCGGCCAGGGTGACGACGGCGGTACTAGAAGAAACCGTATCGCCCGCCGATGCGCCCACCGAGATGACCGTGCCGCTGAACGGGGCGACCAGCGTCGCTGCCTCTAGCTCGGCCTGGGCCTCTTCCAGGCTCGCCTGGGCGTTGACCAGATCAGCTTCGGCCACTTTGACCTCGTCAGGATCGGGGCCGGCCTCGATCTCGGCTAGCGCTTCCTGGGCCTTAGCCAGGTTGTATTCCGCCTGGGCTACCTGGGCCTCCGCACGGCTCACCTCTGCTGGATCGGACCCGGCCTCGATCTCGGCCAGGGTCTCCTGCAGTCTGGACAGGTTGTGCTCCGCCTGGGCCACTTCGGCCTCGGCCTGACTCAATTCTAGAGGGTCGGCACCAGCTTCGATGTCAGCCAGGGCTTCCTGGGCCTTGGCCAGGTTGAATTCGGCCTGCGTCACCTGGGCCTCGACCTCAGCCACGTCCAAGGAGGTGGGGCTGTTGCGCAACTCTTCCAGTTTCTCCTTGGCCTGCTCTACCTGCGCCGCAGCGTCAGCGATCTCCGCAGCCGTGGCCGATTCCTGGGCTTGCTGGTAGCTGATCTCGGCCAATCGCACCGAGATCTCGCCGTTTAGCACCTGAATATTGGCCGTGTCACAGGACGACTTGGAAGCTGCGCCGCGGGCGGCGGCTCCACAGGTGGAGTCCCGGCTCAGTTGGGAGCTCCACAGGCTGTTGCGGGCCTGATCTAACTGAAGCTTGGCCCGCTCGACAGCCTCAGTGTCGGGTCCGGCCAGCAGCCCCTCATAGTCATCTTGGGCCTTAGCCACCACCGCTTCGGCGGACGCCAGTTCTGTCTCCGTTGGCCCTGCCTTGACGCTGGCCAGGTTCTCTTTGGCTTCCTCCAGCTTGGTCCTGGCCTGATCCACCGCCAGCCGGGCCTCGGTCAGGTCCAACTCGCTCGCGGGATTCCGCACCTCCTCCAGTTTCTCCTCGGCCTCCTCCAAGGCTACTTGTGCCTGGGCTACATCCAGTCTGGCCTGGGTCAGGTCGAGATCAGTGTAAGGATTCCGCGCTTCTTCCAGCTTCTCTTCGGCCTCGGCCAGATCCAGCTCAGCCTGGGCCACGGCCAGCCGGGCCTGGGTGAGGTCCAGATCAGCGTAGGGATTTTGGGCCTTCTCCAGATTGTTCTGTGCCTTGATCAGGTTAGCCTCCGCCTGAATCACCGCTCGCTCCAGGGGTGCGACGTCCAGGCGAGCCAGCACATCCCCGGCCTGCACCCGGTCGCCCACTTCCACCAGCATCTCGACCAACGTGCCGCTAGTAGAAAAGCCCGACTCCACCTCCCTCGACGGCACCAGTTCGCCCGTGCCGCTGGCAGTGATGACCAGGTCGCCTCGGTACACCTGGGCGGTCTCAATGGTCTCGACCGGAGGGGCGGCCTGGGCCGGGAGATACTGGTTATAGTAGTACCAGCCGCCACCGGTGCCAGCCAGAACCACGACTAGTGCCAAGATCAAGAGAAATCGTTTGTTACTCAAAAGAGACCTCATAGTTCTCCTCCGCGCCCCCACGTCTGGGGACATAGTCGTTTTTTCCCTGATCTATTATAGCAGATTGTCGTAAAGACTCGATGAAGAAGTGATGAAGCTCTGGCAAAGGTTGAGCCAGGGTTGCTCATTGCCTGATTCACCAAGCGATCAATCTCACCAATAAAACCAGGCAGAAGATGGTTAGCACACCCAACAGCGGGTGGAGCAGACAGCCCCCACAGCCAAACGGCCTCCAGAGCCTTCTTGGGCGCCAGGGCCTGGGGCGAAAGAAGGACCGTCTGCGGGGTCTGAATCCACGCCTCCTCATTACGATTCACCTCCCATCATGTCCGAGAGACATCCAATTGTTCCTACGCAACTATATTATAGCACAATTCGGTAAAGGTTCGATGAAGGAATTATGAAGGTTCGGTAAAGGTTGAGCCTGAGACATCGTACTGCGCGCACCGATTCCCAGGGCTTTCCTTACAAATGGCGTAGTTTCTCTTGCGAATGACTTCGTCGGACCGGTCGAGGAGCTTCTGGGGGCGTTTCTGCAGGCTGTGGCTCATAGGGGCTTGACAAGCATATAGCATCGTACTACAATACTGCCAAGCCTCCGGACGTGGCCGTCCAGAGGGAGCCTGGGTACCCGCGAAAGGAGAAGATTTGTGGATGAGTTCACTCTGCTAATCAGAGGTGGCTTCCTGGTTGACCCGGCCAATGATCGGCTGGGTCTATTCGACGTCGGATTGGCTGGCGGTCGAGTGGCCGCAGTGGAGCCAGAGCTTTCCCCCGATCAGGCTCAGGAGGTCTATGCTGCTACCGGCAAGCTGGTTCTGCCCGGCCTGGTAGATACCCACGTCCACCTGACGCCGCTTGCCCGGGCGGTTGGCTTTCGGATGCTGGCCCAGGCCGGCGTGACCTGCGCCCTGGACTGCAGCGGTCTAGTGGAGGACGTGATCGAGGGCATGGCTCAACAAGGTTCCGGGGTCAGTGTGGCTGTGTTGAACCGGCTCGATCCCGGCGTGACCATCAGCGGGCCCGATGCCGATAGACAGGAGTTAGCCGAGTACTTGGACCACTCCCTTGAAGCCGGAGCCTTGGGGCTGAAGCTCCTAGGGGGACATCTGCCTCTAAGCCCAGAGACCACGGCTGCGGCAATTGAGGAGGCCAATGCGGCTGGCGCTTACGTGGCCTTTCACTGCGGCAGCACCAGGAACGGCAGCAACTTGTATGGACTGCTGGACGCCTTCGAGTTTGCCGGTGACAATCGGCTCCACATCTGCCACGTCAATGCCTACTGCCGGGGTCTGACCCACGGCTCGCCGGTAGCCGAGACAATGATTGCGCTCCGAGAGCTAGCCGCCCGGCGGCATCTGGTCAGCGAATCCCACATGGCCACCTACAACAGCACCGGCGCCAGGCTGGAGGGCGACATCCCCCGCAGTCGCGTCACCCGCACCTGGCTCGAGGCCGGCGGCTTTGAGCCAAGCAGGGCTGGCCTGTTGGCCGCTGCCCAGGCCGGCTACATGCGGGTTCAAAAGTGCACGGCTCAAGCAAGCGTCTACCTGGAACCTGATGCGGGTGTGGCTCATTTGGAGGAAGTCAATTTCCAGACCACCGTCTCCTTCCCCGTCAATCGCCGCTCGACAGCCTTTCTCACGGCTACAGAAAAAGACCAAGATGGCCGCTTCATCGTCACCGCCTTGAGCACCGACGGCGGTGGGATCCCTCGCAATTTCCTGTTGAGTCACGGCCTGAGCCTGGTTCGCTTCGACACCCTGACCCTGTCCGAGCTCGTTCAGAAGTGTTCCTGGACACCGGCGCGGATGTTGGGCTTGCCCCAAAAAGGTCATCTCGGCCCTGGCGCCGACGGCGACCTGGTGGTGGCCGACCCGGAGACACATCAGGCCCTCCTGGCCGTGGCCGGGGGAAAGGTGATCATGAGTCAGGGGGTAGTGATCGGCTCAGGCGGGACTCTCATCATAACTGAGCGAGGCCGAAAGGCCCTGGAGGATGAAAAGATTTCCCTCGAAGGAGCCGAC
>CAZGKH010000383.1:0-4416 GCA_964525665.1 uncultured Anaerolineae bacterium
AGTTTCTTCCCTTATGAGTGGCGCGACCGCGCTATGGAGCAGCTCGCAATGACAAGAGAGGTAGGAGGGTGAACCATGCTACTGTGCATTGACATTGGCAACACCAACATTGTGCTGGGGCTTTACCGAGGAGAGGAGTTGGCAGCCCACTGGCGGATCGCTACCGATCACCAGCGCCTGGCCGATGAGTATGCCATTCTCCTCATAGAACTGTTCAGCCACCGGGGATACGGAGTCGGCGACGTAGACGGCATCGCCATCGCCAGCGTAGTGCCGCCCTTGACGGGGACTTTTGTCAGCTTGAGCAAGGAGTACTTCGGCTGCAACCCGTTGGTGTTGGACGCCGGGGTGCGGACCGGGGTGCGCATTCGTTATGACAACCCCCGCGACGTGGGGGCCGATCGGGTGGCCAATGCGGTGGCCGCCCATCGGTTGTACGGGGGGGCGGTGTGCGTGGTGGATTTTGGCACAGCTACTATCTTCGATGCGGTCTCAGCAGAGGGGGACTACCTGGGCGGAGCCATCGCGCCCGGCATCGTCATCGCCATGGAGGCCCTTTTCGCCCGCACAGCCAAGCTGCCGCGCATTGACCTGACGCGCCCGCCCACGGCCATCGGTTCCAACACCGTGCAGGCCATTCAATCGGGTATCATCTTTGGCTACGTCGGTCTCGTAGAGGGCATGGTGGCCCGCTTCCGGAAGGAGCTAGGCCCTGAGATGAAGGTCATCGCCACAGGCGGTCTGGCCGATATCATCGCCCAAGAGACCGACGTCATCCAGTTCGTGGATCCGTGGATTACCCTAAAGGGGCTGCGGCTGATCTATGAGATGAACGAATGAGCAAATAGTGAATGGAGGGGGGACAAGCGGTGCTACGCACCTCTCATGTCATGTCACCGGCAGCCGCTCTGCCGGGTAATGCAGGTACAGCCCCTCCTCCACCACTCGCCGGATGCGGTCCACCGCCTCCCACACCTCAGCAAAGGAGGTGTAGAGGGGAGCCAGGCCCAGCCGGATATTGTCCGGCTCCCGGAAATCGGGCAGTATCCCCATCTCCTCGATCAGCGCCCGGTTGATCCGGTACCCCTCCGGGTTTCGGATACTGACATGGGAGCCACGCTGGGCTGGGTCCCGTGGCGAGCCCAAGACGAAGCCCAAAGGCGCCAGCACTGTATCTACCAGGTAGACCAGGTAAGAGGTCAGCCGCACCGACTTGCGGCGAATGCACTCGATGCCCGCCTCCAGCAGGAGATCAAGGGCCGATTCCATCGCCAGGAGCGAGAGGATGGGCGGGGTGCCGACCAGGAAGCGGGTCACCCCCTCCGCCGGTTCGTACTCTAGGTCGAAAGCAAAGGGAAATCGCTGGCCGAACCATCCGCAGACGGGGGAGAGCGCCTCCTCCTGCAGATCGCGCCGCACGTACAGGAAGGCCGGGGCGCCAGGTCCGCCATTGAGATACTTGTACGTGCACCCAACTGCCATGTCCACGCCCCAACGGTCCAGTTCCACCGGGACCGCGCCGACGGAGTGACTCAGGTCCCACAGGACCAGCGCCCCGACCTGATGCGCCTGCTCCGTCACCATCGCTGCATCGTGGAGGAAGCCGCTCTTGAACGTGACGTGTGAGAGGGTGACCAGCGCTGTCCGCTCGTCTATGGCGTCGAAGAGGGCCTGCTGCTCCACCGTTATCCCGTCCGCCGAAGGAACCAGGTGGAGGCAATGGCAGTCACCCAGCAGGCGGACACATCCTCGGAGGATGTAGAGATCAGAGGGGAAGTTCAGCACATCGCTGACGATTCGGTCCAGCCCTGGTCGCATCGCCAGCGCGGCCATCGTCAGTTTGAAGAGGTTGACCGAAGTGGAGTCGCTAACCACGACCTGGCCTGGGCCCGCGCCCACCAGCCGCGCGATCTTCTCTCCAACCCGGGCTGGTGCTTGGTACCAGCCAGCGTTCCAGCTTCGGATGAGATCGCGCCCCCATTCCACCTCCACCGCTGTCCGCACTCGCTCCAGCGTCCGACGCGGCAACCGCCCCAGGGAGTTACCGTCCAAATAAACCGAATCTGGTTCGGCAAAGACGAAGGCCTTTCGAAAGGAGGCCAGGTCATCCTCTGCGTCCAGCCGCCGGGCAAATGCCAGTGTAGGTTCAAAGTTCAAATCCATCGAATCTTACCCCGGCCCTGGATAGGCCAGACGACTTCTACGATTATGTAGACCCTTCGGGTTTCCAAAACCCGAACTGAACTAATCAGACAATCTGGCCAGCCTGAACCCAAACACAGCCCCGATGGATCCGCCGACGATGTGCGCCATTTGCGAGATGCTGTCTTGTCGAAACACCTGAACCAACTCCCTGCCTATGAAGATGAACGAGACCAGCAGGAATGAGACTGGAATAGACCCGCTCCTCATGTTGACAATGGAGACCAGAATGACGAACATGAACACGATGCCGCTGGCTCCCAGCAGGCCCGTGGGGAAGAACAGAACGTTGATGATTCCCGTGCTCAAAGCGGTGATGAACATCATCCCCAGAATCGTCGAGCTGCCGTATCTCTCCTCAAGGATTGGGCCTAGCAATAGAACGAGTATCATGTTATTGAACAGATGATCAAAGCTCGAATGTCCAATCACGTGGGATACGAGGCGGAAGTAGTCCAGGGGGCTGAGGAAGGAAAACGACGGCCCCACCCAGAAGAAGTGGCCCGTAAACCCAGGGAATATGAACGCATTTATGAGATAAACGACAACAACCACTATGGCGAATGTCAGAATAACCGGAGAATTGTAGTGTATGGTCTTCATAAGCTACCCCGCTGTGATGCCGCCATCAATGACCAGAGAAGAACCGGTGACAAAGGCCGAATCATCAGAGGCCAGGAATAAGACTGCTTGGGCCACCTCCTCCGGTGAGCAGATACGGCCCAGAGGATGCTTGGCCTCGAAGAGGGGGCGGAGCTTTTCAACGCCCCCCAGTTCCTCCATCTCCTGGTTCAACATGGGCGTATCCACGCTGCCAGGGCAGACACAATTCACGCGGATGTTCTGGGCGGCATGGTCCAGAGCCAGAGCCTTGGTGAGGAGCACCATCGCCCCCTTGGAGGCGCAGTAGGCCGCCGCTTCTCTCCCCCCGACTATCCCGTAGTAGGAAGCGATATTGATGATGACTCCGCCGCCGCCCTTGATCATCCAGGGGATGGCGTGTTTGGACATCAGGTACGCGCTCTTCACATTGGTATCCATGGTGTCGTCCCATTCTTCCTCGGTGGTATTCACCACCGTGGCGCGGTAGATTATGCCCGCGTTGTTGACCAGGACATCCAGTTGGCCGAAAAGCTCAATCGCGCTCCCGACCGCCTTCTGACAATCTTCGGCTTTGCGGACGTCACAGTAGACGAATATGGCCTGTCCACCGCTCTTGGCGATGGTCTCCACCGTCTCGTGACCACGCGCTTCATTTCGTGCCGCAATGACCACCTGGGCTCCTTCGGCGGCGAAAAGCGTGGCGATGGCACGCCCGATGCCTGAATTGCCCCCGGTGATCAGCGCCGCCTTATCCCGCAGCTTCATAAAAACCCTGCCCTTCCTGCCCCCTCACCAGTTAGGCCATCAGCTCCCCGTGGTTGACGCGCGACACCAGCGCGCCGGTCACTCCCTCGCTGTAACATCTGCTGGTCCGAGTGAGACAGAGCAGATGTCGGCCACGCTTTCCAGTACGTAGTCCGGCTTGATGGATGAAGAGGATAGATCCTCGCGCCGGGTGACGCCGGTGAGGACGAGGGCCGAAGCAGTCCCTGCCCGCTGGGCCATGACCACATCGGTCTCCAGGCGGTCGCCGACCACCAGACATTGCTCCGGCAACAGACCGCCCATGCGCGCCAGCCCCGCCTCGATGATGAGGGGCGATGGCTTGCCGGCTACCAGCTCCACCTTTTCGCCTGTGCAGCCCTCAATGGCGCCGATGACCGCTGCCGCGTCGGGGATCTCGCCCCCTTCGACAGGACAAGTGCGGTCGGCGTTGGTGGCCACGAAACGCGCCCGCCGCCGGATAGCCTGGAAAGCGGTGTTCAGCTTGCCATAGTCGAAGGTGCGGTCAAAGGCGGCAACGACGAAGTCCGCCTCCTCGCTGTGATCGGTCTCGTTGGTGATCTGGAGACCAAAGGCAGCCAACTCAGCCAGCAGCGGCGGCTCGCCGACCACGAACACTCGCGCGCCAGGGGCCTCGGCAGCCAGCCAGCGACCCAGCACGTGCCCGGAGGTGAGGACATCGGCTGGGGCGGTGGGGATGCCCAGGCGGGGGAGCTTTTCGGCGTAGCGTTCCCCGGGCTCCAGCGGCTTTTTTGGTATCAAAATCTCGCGGCAAACAGCAGCGCGCCCGCAACGCACGGGCCCTCTGGCGGCGGGGGGGGCTCGCTC